>NZ_FMYU01000027.1:0-1654 GCF_900101285.1 Desulfurella multipotens | reverse complement strand
GATATGGAATCTAAATTTAAAATCTCAAGTGACGGACAATGGTATGAACAATCTGATTTGACTTTTAAAATCAATGAATATGATGAGTATGCCATTGAAGAAGCAGTAAGGCTTAAAGAAAAGTTAGGCAGTGCTGAAGTTGTAGCACTTTCTATTGGTCCAGAACGCACAAAAGAAGCAATAAGAAAAGCTTTAGCTATTGGTGCGGACAAAGGTGTACATATACATGATGATGAATCACACAAAAAAGACTCGTTTCAAATTGCTACAATAATTGCAAGTTATGCCAAAGATAAAAACTTTGATATTATATTTTTAGGCATGCAGTCTCAAGATAGGGCTTCTGCACAAGTAGGTCCAATTTTATCTGAACTATTGGGTTACAATTGCATTACAACAATTGTTAGTTTTGAGTACCAAGATGGTAAAGTAAATGTTAAAAGAGAATTGGAAGGCGGTATAAAAGCAAAAGTATCTGCAAAACTACCTGTTGTGTTAACCTGTCAGCTTGGTTTAAATACCGTAAGATACCCCACATTGCCAAACATTATGAAAGCAAAAAAGAAAGAATTGATTACTATAAATGTTAATGAGCTTTTAAATGAACAACCAAGGGTTATAAACCTGAAAGCTTACATACCAGAAAAGAAAAAAGGTGGCATAGTCCTTGAAGGCAAATCAGACGAAGTAGCTGATAAGTTAATCAGTATACTCAAAGAAAAAACACAGGTATTAAGGTAGGAGGTAAAATATGAAAGCACTTTTGATTGGTGAATATAAAAATGGACATATAGATGAATCTTTTTATGAGCTTGTAGGCTTTGCAAATAAAATTGGCGCAGATTCATTTGGTTTTGCTGTAGCACCCCTTGATGTGAATATAGAGTATGCAGGAAAAGTATATATAGCGGATGTATCAAAAGCAAAAGAGTACAACCCAAAGGTACACAAAGATTTAATATTAAAATTAATAGAACAGGAAAATCCTGATATTGTTGTATTCAGTCACTCTTCATATGGCTGGGACTTAGCTCCAAGGCTAGCTGCAGCACTAAAGGTAGCTCAGATATCTGAGATTATAGATGTGGATAATGATGAATACATTGTGCCATTTTGTAATGCAAAACTTAGAAGAAAAGTAAAGCCAAACACTCAAAAAGCTGTATTGACACTCCAGAGTGGGGCATTTTCTCCGGTTAAATCCAATACTGCCCAGATTGAACCTTTAGATTATATTGAGCAGGATGATAACTTAGAGTTTCAAGGATTTGAAATAACAGAAAAAACAGGTGTTGATTTAACAAAAGCCGAAGTGATTGTTTCTGCGGGCAGGGGTGTAGGAAAGAAAGAAAATATTGAAATTGTAAGAAACCTTGCAAAAGCTCTAAAAGGTGAACTTGGCGCTTCAAGGCCTGTAGTAGATGCAGGCTGGCTAGATCCAAGCTACCAGGTTGGAACCACAGGACAAACAGTTGCACCAAAACTCTATATCGCCTGTGGTATATCTGGTGCTATACAGCATTTAGCTGGCATGAAAAAATCTAACTTTATTGTAGCAATAAACAAAGATAAAGACGCACCTATTGCCGAAGTAGCAGATGTATTTGTAGTAGCTGACCTATTAGAGTTTGTGCCTGTATTAACAAGTAAATTA
>NZ_FMYU01000010.1:0-86733 GCF_900101285.1 Desulfurella multipotens | reverse complement strand
CTGTTATTTCTTTTGCTTCATCGGAAGATACCCTTATGTCTTCTGTTGATCTTGCAATACCGGATAGTGCATTTGCTGTGTCTTCTGTTGCGTGTGATATCTCTTTTGTGTTTGATGATACCTGCTCGCTTGAAGCAGATATTTGAGCAGCTGAAGTGGCAAGAGAGTTTACAGAAGATTGGACTTCTTTTGCCTTTGAAACAATCTGGCTAACAATATCTTTAAGTGTTGATATGAATTTGTTGAGATTGTCTGTTAGTTCTCCAAATTCATCATTTGAGTCCTTTGGCAATACAATAGTTAAATCACCACCACCTTTGGCAAGGGTGGAGACAAGAGAGTTTACATTTTTTAGAGGTACGAAAATTCTTCTATACAAAATTATCCATACTATAAACACCACGATAACCGTAAGAATCATAGCTATAACTACAACCAAAACTGTAGCAATAATATACTTTTGCATTAGTTGCTTTTCTTTATTATAACTTTGATTTTCTTGATTGATCATTTTTTGCAAAGCCAAAAAAGCATCGCGCCAGAAAATAATTTTTTGTTGCATTAGCCCGTCTATATAATCCTGAGCAGAGCCTTCAATTGCAGCTTGAATCATTTGGTTTTCAACTTTTTCATCTAATTTTAAGTTTTTTTGTAAATTTAAAAGTTGAATTTTTTGTTCTTGATTGGCTATACTAAAAGCATTTTTTAATGCTTTATCCATATTTTTTTGAGCAGCTTCAAAATTCTTTTTTGCTCTTTGATTTTCTGGATAAATTAAAATACTGTTTAGTGAAGCGTTTTTTTGTAAACCAGCTACCAAAATATCATTTAAATTACAAACCAAGTTTTGTTGCAAATCAGTTTTTTTTATGCTATTGTTTACATTGTATCCTAAAAAAGCGATAACCAATAGCAAAGCAATAGCACTTACAAGATAAAAACCATTTGAAAAATTAAGTAATTTTTTAATACTCATATTGCCTCCCTTAAATATTTTCTACAGCAAGACCTACTCTTATGCCACCCCAATGTTTGCCTTCTATAAAAACTGGTACACCAATATCTGCCATAACTTCACCAGTATCCCTTGGGTATACCTGAATGATCACGCTATCTGTGTTTCTTGCAACAGCTAATCCCACAGGGTCATTAAATATTCTCATGGATCGGTTTCCTACAAGATCCTTTTCGTAATTACCAGTTAAAGGTTTATCATAAATTGAATTGTGAATTAAATAACCGTTGTTATCTGTAAGCAAAAAAAACCTAAAGTTTGGATCCATATTAAGATATTTATCTTCAATAGGTTGAATGTATTTTTTAAAAAAGTCAGTAAACCTAGTGCGATATTTTTGAGGATTAGTGTTTGGAATTGGAATATAATTTCTATCCCATATATCTTCAGATGAAATTAAACCCTTTTTAATAGATTCTTCAATGAACTCTTTCATTTCTTTAGCACCCTGATTTGCAATTTCCACAACTTTTTCAAGCGGGCTACCTACTTTCACCTTTTTTATAATATTTGCTGCCTGCGAAGACATTTTGCTTAAATCTAAGCTTTTTGAGCTGATTTCATCAAGACTGTTTGATATTTCTTTAACTGCATTTGCAAGGTAGCCTACAGTTTGAGCTACTTCTTCTACTGAGCTTGACTGCTGCTCTATACCTGCAGTAATTGAGTTTATCATTTTGTTTGCCTGATTAATTTTATCTGCAAGGTTTTCAAAAGCTATAATCATATCTTGTACAGAATGCATATTTTTATCTATAGTGTCACCAATCATTTTATTTCCATCAATTAAACCATCAAAGTTTTCTGCAACAATATTTATCGTTTTTTCTATCTCTTTTGATTGCTTTTGTGTTTGCTCTGCAAGCTTTCTTATTTCATCTGCTACTACAGCAAAGCCCCTGCCATGCTCACCGGCTCTGGCTGCTTCAATAGCAGCATTCAAGGCAAGCAGGTTTGTTTGGTTTGATATATCATTTATGATATTTACAATTGATATTATACCATCTATCTGGTTTTGCAAATTTTCCATTGACTTATTATTATTTTCAAGCACTTTCATTGTTTGCTTTGAGCCATTGTTAATCTCGTCTGTTATTGCAATTGTTTTATTACTTATGTTATTTACCTCTTCCATAAAACGTGCAAAACCTTCCATGTTTTTTGAGATATCAGCAATTGATTTCGTTGAGTCATTCATTGTTTTATTTATTGCTTCTAAATTGTCTTTAGTTTCATTCATGTGATGTGTAAATATTTTTTAGCTCAAAGTTAAATTTTGCATTAAATACAGCTGTTTTTGTAGCATTAAGTATTAGCTCATTAAAAATATTTTTGGAAAATGTTAGCATGTCATTTAAAAAAACATCCACTGCTTGAATAAACTTTGGCATTTCATACTTTTTTGTTAAATCATGCTTTTCGTTTTGAAGCAACTGCATATACTCTTTGTTTGCTTTTATCGTTGGCCCAATTACTACTTTGTAGTAATACCAAAAATTTGCAATAGCAAAAGCTGTTGTAGCTATACTAAATGTATACATAAAGTACTGGTTTACAAATTCCCTAAAAAATATATAACCTATTGCTCCTCCTGCAAAATAAAGCAAAAAAGTTACGACAGTAAAAATTACAAGTTTATTAATCATAAATCACCCCCCATTTTTTAATAATTCAAAAAATTTATCTTTTGGCATTGGCTTATAAAAAAGATAACCCTGGAAATAATCGCAACCCATCGATTTTAAAGTATCAAACTGCCACCGATTTCTACACCTGCTGCAATCGTTTTGTCTGATTATTAACTGGTTTATTTGACTTAAAGCAAAAAATAGCTTTTCATATGCTTTTTCTTTTGTTTTATTAAATACTACAACCAGTCCTGAAGGTTTTCCTTCATACTCAATTGTATATGCAAAAATAGAAACTGGTACTTTAATTTTGTTTTTGCCAATAAGTACATATTCTTTGAGTTCTATGCTAAAAACCTCTCCTTGCATGCGTCTTTTTGCTATATTTTTTATCATTTCTAATTCTTTATCTGGAACATCAATCAAATCGTAAAAACTTTTTCCTAAAAGTTCATTATGATCATAGCCTAAAAATTCATTAAATGTTTTATTTGTATACACTATAGAACCATTATCCTGATAAATAAATATGCCAAATATTTTAGAATCTTTTAGTATTTCAGGAAAATTGTTAATTTGAACGCTCCTTTGCTAAACCAAACAAATCTAAAACGCCAAAACCTAAAAATCAAAAGCGCATATTATTATGTTACTGTATTATATTAAAAAATTTTTAATTTGTAAATAAAATTTTGCCATATTAATTATAAAATTAAATTGAGTATCAATATAAAGATATTTTTTGAGATTGACTAAGTGCATTCATTTAATATACTAGAGCTTAGGAAGTGTTTAAAAAGTTTACAATGGATAGTTTTTTTCATGGCGCTGATATTTATAGTTTTGCAAAAAAACTCAATATTAAACCAAAAGATGTTATTGATTTTTCTTCGAATATAAATTTTGTAAAGCCAAAAGTTAAGTTAAAAAACATTAATGTTAGCCCCTACCCTGACCCAAGATATGTTAAACTCAAAAAAGCTATCTCAAAAAAATACAATATTGATAAAAACTATATTCAACTGTTTAATGGTTCAACAGATGCAATATTTACCATTATAAATCACTTTGACGATGTTACTTTATACGCACCTATTTTTTCAGAATACAAAAAGGCAAATAAAGTACAATTAATAAATAGATTTTCAAATATGTACGAAATTCCGCCTAAAGACTCATTGGTTGTTTTTGTAAATCCTTCTACGCCAGATGGCACTTACTACGATTTAAAAAAATTTTTTGATATATGGTGCAAGCAAAATAATACAGTGCTAATAGATGAATCTTTTTTGGATTTTAGTGGTAAAAAAAGTGCACTTTGCTTTTTAAAGGATTTTGAAAAACTTATTATTTTAAAGTCTTTTAGCAAATTTTATGGATGTGCTGGTGTTAGAGTTGGCGTTTTAATAAGTAAAACAAAGTTTAAAGCACCTCTTTGGAACATATCTACATTTGATGAACAATTTATTTTACAAGCTTTAAAAGATAAAAAATTTGAAATTAAATCAAAAATTTATGTAGAAAAAAATAAACAATTATTGCGCGAAATTTTAGAAAATTCTGACTTATTTGAAAAAATATATGATTCAAGCACTAATTTTTTGTTAGCAAAGCTAAAACACATAAGCTCTATTGCTCTGCAGGATAAATTATCAGCTTACAATATATTAATCAGGGATTGTTCAAATTTTGATTTTTTAGATGAATTTCATGTTAGATTTGCCGTTAAAACCAAAAAAGAGCTAAAAATTCTAAAAAAGGCTCTGAAATGAACGACATATTGGTTTTAGGCTCATCATCCAGCGCTGGAAAATCTACAATTACAATGTTTTTATTGAATATTTTAAAGCAAAACAATATTAAAGCCCTACCCTTTAAAGCCCAAAATTTCTCAAACAATTCAACTGTTGCAGATGATAATACTGAGATTGCATTTGCTCAATACTTTCAAGCAAAATCTATTGATTTAAAAACTAGTTACTTTATGAATCCGTTACTTGTAAAATCAGCAAACAATCAAAAACTGCATATTATTTTAAATGGAAAATTTTTTGACGAGATAAATACAAGTGAGTTTTATGCAAATATTGATACTTTTAAATCCTCAATAGAAAAAAGCTACAAAAATCTGAAAAAGCAAGGTTTAATTGTAGCAGAAGGCGCAGGTAGCCCAACAGAGCTTAATTTTTTAGAAAAAGACTTGGCTAATGTTTTTATAGCAAAAACATTTAAACCAAAAATTGTATTTGTAGCAGATATTGAAAGGGGTGGTGTATTTGCAAGCATATATGGTACAAAAGAGTTATTAAAAAAAATTGGCCTTGAAATTTCTGGTGTTATAATTAACAAGTTTAGAGGCGATATAAGATTGTTTAACCAGGGAATAAAAATAATAGAAAATGAATTCGGCTTACCAATTTTGGGTATTTTGCCCTATAAAACATTAAATATTGGATATGAAGACAGCTTCAACATAGATAATTACAGTCAAAGTAAAAAACCACTTATTAGAGCAGGTGTTTATCGCTTTAGACACATAAGTAATTACTTTGATATAGAACCACTTGTTTTGGATAAAAATGTTGAAGTTACATTTTTTAGTGATTTAAATTTGGCAGAAATGTTTGATGTAGTAATTCTACCAGGCACAAGACAAACAGTTTTTGATCTTATGCTTTTAAAAAAACAAGATTACAAGGTTTTAAAAAAATGCAAAATTATAGCCTTATGTGGCGGCTATCAAATGCTATTTAGCGATATTTTTGACAATGTTGAATCAAATGTCAAGCATGCAAGAGGTTTGGGCTTAATTGATGGTCCTGTTTACTTTTTAAGAGAAAAAACACTAAAGCGTTCTGTTTACAAAATTATTGATTTCGACGTAGAAGGATTTGAGATGCATTTTGGACATACTGAAAAACTATTTTACGAAGATGAAAATATATTTGGCACGCTTGTGCACGAAGCGCTATTTAGCGATAAACTAAGGACTTACCTGTTAAAAAAAGTAAACCCAAATTATCCTGGTTTCTGCTATAAAAAAGCTTATAAAAAACACCTTGCACAATTTATACAAACATCTAAAATGAATTTTTATGTGGATAAGTTTATTAAACTCCTATAGTTTTTTAGCCTTTTGCGCATATCTGATTGATTATATTTTTGGATCAATAAAATTAAAATACCATCCTGTTGTTTTGATAGGTAAGTTTATAAGTTTTTTTGAAAGGCATTTTTACAAAGATAGCATAAAAGCAGGAGCAATTATTTTTATAATTACGAACTTATTGGCACTTTGTTTTGTTGGATTTATCTCTATTATTTTGCCAAAAATATACTGGTATGTTTTTGAAATAGGTCTATCTGGTATTTTGATTGCAAACAATATGCTTTATAAAGAAGTCAAAAAAGTTGTCCTTTCTGATAACCCGAGGCAAAAACTCAGGTATTTGGTTAGCCGTGATGTTGATAGCCTAAGTGAATCTGATGTTTACAAAGCCTGTATTGAAACTTATGCAGAAAACATAAATGACGCAGTTATTGCTCCGTTATTTTACCTATTGCTTTTTGGTTTGTGGGGGCTTGTAGTTTATAAATGCACAAATACGCTTGATTCAATGATAGGCTATAGAAACGCTCGTTATGAAAAATTTGGCAAAATTAGCGCAAGGGCTGATGATGTTTTAAACTTCATTCCAGCCAGATTAACTGCACTAATTGTGCTTTTTGTAAACAAAAAACTTAACTACATTAAAAATATTTCAAAACTATCAAGATACTATACAAGTCCAAACTCAGTTTATCCAATAGGAGCTTTTGCATATTCTCTTGAAGTTTGTCTGGGTGGTCCTACAAGTTATTTTGGTAAAGTAGTTTTTAAACCAACGCTTGGTTTTAATAAATGCAAACTCGATGAATCTGATGTATTTAGAGCACTTAGGCAAAAAAATAAAATAGATTTAGCAATTGTTTTGATATTGGTTTTGTTAGTTATAATAGAAAACTGGAGGATTTTTATTCGATGAATGCGCTTTTTATTGGTCCAAATAAAAGTGGCAAATCCCGACTTGCATTGGAATATACACTTAAAATTGCCCAAACAAAACCATATTTTATTGCAACAGGGATTGCAGTTGATGAAGAAATGAAAAAAAAGATTGAACTTCACAAAAAAGAACGAAAAAACAGTTTTATTACAATAGAAGAACCACTTTTTATCTATGAAAAGCTACAATCTATAAAAGAATACAAGCTACTTGATTGCCTGAGTTTTTGGGTTAGCAATATGTTATTGAGCAATAAGGAAAACGAAATTGAAAATACAGCACATAATATATCACAGATTCAAAATTGTGTATTTGTAATAAATGAAGTAGGAGCTTGCGTTATACCTGACAATGAACTTGCAAGAAAGTTTGCTCATTACAATGGGATTGTTGCTCAAATTATAGCCAAAAAATGTGATGAAGTGTTTTTATGCTCAGCAGGCATTAGTATAAAAATCAAATGAAAAAGTTTTTTATTGGTTTTGCAATAGCATGGAATATGCTAACAAATATACCATTATTTAGAATTTATACATTCAAAGAAGGCTACAATGCTTACGCATGTGTAAATTATGGTGTTGTGGGGTTTGTTTTAGGATTAATTGTCTATTTGCTTTGCAAAATTGCATGTATTGAGCCCTATATTCTGGTAAAAGTTTTAATATTTAGCTTTTATACGTTTTCTTATGGTGCACTTCATCTTGATGGCTTGTTTGACAGTCTTGATGCAATTTTTTTAAAAGCACCAAAAGAAAAATTATTGAGCATTTTAAAAGATCCCCACCTTGGTTCATTTTCTGTAATTTTTGGCACATTATTTATAATTACAAAATTGACTGCTTTTGTTTACCTTAAAAATATGTCTTTGTTTATTGTGGCGGTAAGTGCTTCGCGCTTTAGTGTAATATTTCCCATGAGATTTTTCCCATACATTTCTTCTGGTATGGCACAAAAGACAAAAAATGAGCTTAAAAGCTATCATTTAATAATTTCAAGTTTTATTGTGATTGCTATTTTATCGCCAATTTATAGGTTTTCAATTATAATTTTAATATTTAGCGTTTGCTGTAGCTTGTTTTTTGGCAATCTTTTGACAAAAAAATTTGGTGGCCTAAATGGTGATTTTTACGGATTGTTAATTGAAACAAATGAGTTACTTTTAATTTTGGTTTTTGTTTTTTTGGGTAAATATTTGTCTTGACACATTGGTACAAATTTCATAATTTATCTTCAGTGCGGGGCGTAGCGCAGTCTGGTAGCGCACCAGTTTCGGGTACTGGGTGTCGGAGGTTCAAATCCTCTCGCCCCGACCAGAACTTATTCGAGGTAGTTTAATCGTGACCAAAGAACAAAAGTTTTATAAAGCGTTACAGGATGTATTTATTGGCGCTAAGATTGAAGGCACTAGCGGTTTTATTAATTTGATGCGGATAAAATCAAACTACTATCGCAAGATTGAAGATATCCTCAAAAAAGATATTGAAACGGCTCTAGAAAAATATCCTGCTTTCAGAGATGAACTATTTGATAAGCTCTACTCCTTTTTTAACCGCTATTTTACAGAAAGTGGCTCAATCTATTTCAACTCAACGCCATTTCATAATAACATCTACGAAAAAGTTTATACCGATGAAAAGGATGTTATTCTATTCTGGAAAACGCAGATGCTCTACTATGTCAAAACCGACAGGATTTTTAGAAGTTTGCCGGTTGAGTTTGACGGATTTAAATTTTACTTTGACGCTTCTACCATAGAAAACAAAAAAGCCAATGAAAAAAGAAGTTTGATTTTTGAACTCAAAGAAATAAAACAGGATAAGACAGTTGTTTTTAATGTGCATTACGCTGAAAAAGGCAGAGTAACAAAGGCAGAAGACATACTTAAAGAATTAAAGAGAAAGCATATTCAGATTACCGAAGAACAATTAGAACGTGCCTTCAGGGTTTTTGAAAAGCAAAGTGAAGTAGACTTCTTTATCAATAAAAATGCCAAAGCATTTTTACAAGAGCAATTTAAACTCTGGAGTTATCAGTATTTCTGGGATGGGGCAAAAGAATGGGACGCTGATAGAGTTAATCAACTGCAAATCCTGAAAAGTATTGCTTTTAAAATTATTGACTTTATTTCGCAGTTTGAAGACGAGTTAGTAAAAATCTGGAATAAGCCGAAGTTTGTTAAGAATTCAAACTATGTGATTACACTGGATAGAATCATTTTTGCTTGTCATTCTGAGCAAAGCGAAAAATCTCTAAAACTCGTTGAAAAAATATTAAAACATAATGGTATAAATGATCAAATAAAAGAGTGGCAGGAACTGGGCATAGTAGATGAAAGCTTTAAAACAAGCGATATTTTTGAAACCGATTTAACTGGGAAACATCTATCTAAAAAATACGAGCATTTACCAATTGATACAAAATACTTCAAGGATTTAGAGCTTGAAATTTTGAGCCAGTTTGATGATTTAGACAAATCTCTAGATGGTTGGCTGATAAAGAGCGAGAACTATCAGGCATTAAATACAATACTGCCGAAATTCAAAGAAAAAGTGCAAACGATTTATATTGACCCACCGTTTAATTTGGATTCTTCTGACCAATTTCTTTACCGCACCAATTACAAAGATGCCAACTGGGCAACTTTACTTGAAAACAGATTGAGAATTGCCAAAGAGTGGCTGAACGAAAAAGGAAGCATTTTTGTGCGATGCGATTACAACGGAAACTGGATTGTGAGATGTTTGATGGATGAGATTTTTGGAAAGGAGAATTTTAGGAATGAATTAATAATTAGCAGAATAAGCAAACAAGATCCAAAAGTTCAAAAATTCAATACTGCAACAGACTCATTGTTTTTTTATTCCAAGACTGACGCTTTTCAATTCAATCTTTTATTCAAGCAATTAGCAAAGGCAAAAGCTGAAAGATGGCATGCAATGGATTCGCAAGGACAAGGACAAGCACTTTACATTTTTGATTATTTATTTCACCCTCCAAAAGGACGACACTGGACATATGGACAAGAGAATATAAAACAAATGGAAAATGAAAAGAGGATAAGAATAAAATGTAGAAAATGCGGATATATTCACATTTCAGGTTCTTGGAAAGGATGCCCAAAGTGTAAAAATAAAGAAGATGTTAAAGTTGAATATCTGTTAGCTCCAACAGAAATAAAACAGATCGATTCAAATTGGACGGATGTTTCTGGTTATACTTCTAATTGGGATTTTCAAACAGAAAATTCTGAAATTTTGCTTAAAAGAGCGATTGAGACAGCTTCAAATAAAAATGATTTAGTTATAGATTTCTTTTTAGGCTCTGGCACAACCACCGCAGTAGCGCACAAACTCGGTAGAAAATGGATTGGCGTTGAGATGGGAGAACACTTTTATACTGTAGTTTTACCAAGAATGAAAAAAGTTTTGGCTTATGATAAATCGGGCATTTCAAAAGAAGTAAAAGAATATCAAGGCGGTGGATTCTTCAAATACTACGAACTTGAGCAATATGAAGAAGCATTGGCAAATACGGTTTATGAAAATCACGATATGTTTATTGCAGGCAATAAATCCCCTTACGAGCAATATGTGTTTTTGAAAGACGAGAAGATGCTTAAAGCGTTGGAAATAGATTATGAAAATAACAAAGTCAAAGTGGATCTATCAAAACTCTATCTGAATATAGACATTGCCGAGACATTGTCTAATCTTACCGGCAAGTGGATTAAGAAAATAAGTAATGATGATGTTGAGTTTGAAGATGGTACAAAAATTAACATCAAAGATTTGGATTATAAGATAATAAAACCTTTAATTTGGTGGGAGTAAATATGAAAGTAACAAACATTAATGTCAATATCTTAGAAGAACTTTCACAGAGGATGCCTGAACAAACAGATCAGGCAAAAAATAAATTTCCGAAATATGACAAATGGATAAAAGGAGTGGACTATCCAACATATAATCAGTTAATTGAACTTTCTAAAATATTTCATATTCCTTTTGGTTATTTCTTTTTAGAAAAACTTCCTGAAAGAAAATACCCAATACCGCACTATAGAACTTTACAAGACGGTGATTTCGTTCCGTCCAATGAGTTGCTGGAAACCATTCAGTTTGCTCAAAAAATACAGGAATGGGCAAAGGAAATTTTATTGGAATGGGGACAGGAAAAACTGCCTTATTGTGGGAAGTATAAAGATAATTATAATGCAGAAGAAGTATTGGAAAAAATAAAAGATATTTTTGAAATTCAAGATGGTTGGGCAAGCAGAAAATCTACATGGACAGAAGCATTGAATTATTTAATTGATAAAGCAGAAGAAAAAGGAATCATTGTTCTTAGAAATGGAGTAGTTGGGAATAATACTCGTCTTAAATTAAATGTAAACGAGTTCAGAGGATTTGTATTATACGATGAAATAGCACCAGTAGTGTTTATAAATAATAACGATGCCATCTCTGCAAAAATATTTACACTTATCCACGAAGTAGTTCATATTTTAATTGGTCAAAGTGCATCCTTTGATTTACAAAATTTTCAATCTGCAAATAATCGAATAGAAATATTTTGTGATAAATGCACAGCCGAATTTTTAGTACCAGAAGAAGAAATTAGAAATATCTATAGACAAAAAACAGATTTGGAAGGATTAGCAGGGTATTTTAAAGTTAGTCAGATAGTGATATTGCGGAGATTATTGGATACATCTATAATCACACAACAAGAATTTTATGAACAATTCAAAAAGTTATATAAAAAAGAAATCAAAGCACCACAGAGTTTTGGGGGTAATTTTTACCAAACTCTTCCTACTCGTTTAAGCAAAAGATTTTTGCATATACTAAATACTGCGGTTAAAAACAATACTATCCTATTTAGAGATGCTTTGAGAATTACTAACTTGAGTTCTAAAACTTATGATACTCTTATTCAGCGTGCAATATGGTATACCTAATTGACTCAAATACTTTTATGACTGCTGCAAGATTTTTTTATTCATTTGAGTTTGGGACTAAGTTTTGGGATTTTTTATTGGAATGGGCTCAAAATAGTACCGTTGCCAGCATAGATAAAGTTTTTGATGAAATCAATAAAGGTTATGATGATTTAAAAAAATGGGCTAATGAAAAATTCAGAGAGTATTTTTTAAATACAAAAAATGAACAAGTTTTTCTCCAATATGCAGAACTTGTGCGATGGGCAGATAAACAAAACAATCATTATATGAGAAATGCTATAGATGACTTTATGAAAGAAGATAATGCGGATCCATGGTTGATTGCTTTTGCTTTAATAGATAAATCTAATTATACTATTGTAACTTTTGAAAAACCAAATCCAACAAGAAAAAATAAGATACAAATCCCTAATGTTTGTCAAGAGTTTGGTGTTGAATGTTGTGATTTATATGCTATGCTAAAAAACTTAAATTTTAGATTATAAACTAGTAAAACCTGTAATCTGGTGGGAATGATTATGAAACTATACTTACAAAACGTTGTAGAAAATTTTAATTTAAACAATCTTCCTGCCGATTGGTTGGGTGTTGATTTTGAAGTTTTTTCTAACAGTAAAAAATTATACGAGTACCAGCAAAAGGCATTGGAACATGCGTTAAAAACATTGTTTCTTTATTTTGAAGAGGATAAGGCAGATAAAACGAATTTTTTCACACGGTATCAAAAAAACGGATTAACCGAAGATTTGAGCTACAATCTGAAAAAGGAAAGCAAATCTTTAAAATATCTTTTAGATTACGATATAGAATTCCCCATTCAGGATGACAAGATTTCATTTAAATATTTTATAAATCGTATGTCCTTCTGGATGGCTACTGGTTCTGGTAAAACTCTTGTTATTGTAAAGTTACTTGAATTACTTGGTTATCTTATTCAAAATCAGAAAATACCTAAAAAGGACATACTCTTTTTAACTTATAGGGACGACTTAATTGAACAATTTAAAGAGCATGTAGGTGAGTTTAACCAAACAAATTCACTACGAATCAATCTAATTAATCTAAAAGAATATTCATCAAGAAAACAAAATCCGATGCTTCCATTTGGGAACAGCCTAGATGTTTATTACTACCGCAGTGATTTGATTTCAGATGAACAAAAAGACAAAATAGTTAGCTACAAAAATTATGAAAATTACGGCAACTGGTATATTATCTTAGACGAAGCCCACAAAGGAGACCCCGAAGACAGCAAACGGCAGGTGTTCTATTCTATTCTTTCCCGCAATGGCTTTATGTTCAATTTCTCTGCCACCTTCACCGATGATCGAGATTTTGCAACATGTGTATATAACTTTAACCTTGCTCGATTTATTGAAGATGGATATGGCAAACACATATACATTTCGCAGGAAAATATAAAAGCATTAGAAAACAAAAATGATGTTCTTTTAGAAAAGGAAAAACAGAAAATACTTTTGAAAATACTTTTACTTCAAACTGCGATAAACAAGCAATATAAAAGCATAAAAGAAAAACACCCCGATAAAAAACTCTATCATAAGCCATTGCTGCTTACTCTGGTAAACTCGGTAAATACCAATGACTCCGACCTTGAAATGTTCTTTAAAGAAATTGAAAAAATTGCATCTGGCAACTGGGATGATGCCTTGCTTAACGATGCAAAAAAAGAACTGCAAAGAGAATTAGATAAACCCGATGCAAAATTTGAGTTTGAGGGAGTACATCTGGATAAGAGAATTCTGAATGTTTTAGAAGGTATTCAATTTAATGATATTTTAGAATCAGTATTTAATTCTAAAACTATCGGCACGATAGAGGTTTTAAAAATTCCATCTAACAAACAGGAACTTATATTTAAACTAAAAACATCTTCACAGCCCTTTGCTCTGATGAAAATAGGAGATATTACCGAATGGATTAAAAATAAGCTTACAGGTTATGAAATCATTGAAAAGTTTGACAACGAAAGTATTTTCAAAAATATTAACCACAGCGAAGATATCAATATCTTAATGGGCTCTCGTTCTTTTTACGAAGGCTGGGATAGCAACCGCCCGAACCTGATTTTGTTTATCAACATCGGTAAAGGCACCGATGCCAGAAAGTTTGTTTTGCAGTCCATCGGACGTGGTGTTAGAATTGAACCCATTCCAAACAAAAGAAAAAGAGCACAGTTTTTATATAACAATAAAGAACTTGATAGTCAGCTTTATACATCCATAAAGGACACCATTGAACCATTAGAGACTTTATTTGTATTTGGCACAAAAGCAGATAACCTGGAAGAAATAATAAAAACTATGAAGCAGGAAAAACCGGAAGTATTGCTGGGCGATTTGTTTGAAATCAATCCGGATGTAAAGGACAAACTTCTTTTAATTCCCACTTATAAATACTCTGACAAAATAATTGTAGAAGAACAAAATGTGGTGAAATATCCCATTCATTCGGATGATTACAATAATGTAAAGGAATATTTTAATTATTTAGGAGATAAAACTTGTTTGGCTAAATATGACTGTAATTTAAAGGTACTTCAAAGATTAAAAGACGGTTTTAATGGAAAGGCAAATGATTATTTTTTAATTAGTAAAGAAGAAAAAATAATTAACAATCCTGATTTTATATTAAGACAGATATTCAGGCATTTTGAAAACAAATTAAAAGAGTTTAGTGATTTCAAAAAATTAGAGGAAGAAATTATTCATTTTAAGCGAATCCATATCAGTGCAGAGAAATTAAACGCATTAAGAGAAAAAATTGAAAAGGTAAAAAAAGGGAAGTATAAAGATGCTATAATAAATGAATTAAAAGAAAAATTAGATAAAAAAGAAATTGATATTGACGAATACACAAGTCAAATTGAAAATATCACGACTAACCTTGTAAAAGAAGCAGAAACTACTTACTCATCTAATGAGAAACTCAAAATAAAACTACTTAACAATCACTATTACTTACCTGTAATGTTGACAGAGTCAGAAAGGGCTGAATTTATACAGCATATAATTAGACACAAAAGTGAAGTGGATTTTATTAAAGAATTAGAAAATCATTTACAACAGGAAAACAATTTCTTCAAACAGTTTGATTGGTGGTATTTCTCAAAAATAGATGAAACATTAGATGAAGTTTATATTCCTTATTACAATCCGAAAGAAAATAAAATCGCGAATTTCAATCCGGACTTTATTTTTTGGTTAAAACCTAAAAAGATAGAAAAATATCTCATTGTCTTTATTGATCCCAAGGCGACAACTTACGCTGATGCAAATTACAAAATTGATGGCTATAAAAAGATTTTTGAAGAAAATAATAAAGTCAAAGTTTTTCCCTGTAAGATAATAGTAAAACTTTTTATGTGGGGCAAGAATAATACGGGAGCAGAATACGCAAATTATTGGACAAACAGCTTTGATAATTTTGCCAATAAAATAAATTCACACCTGCAACTTGAGTAAAGTAAATAGTTTTTTATTTCTTTTGGAAAAACTGTTATATGAATCGAGAAGTATTAGATGAGATATGAGGGCATAAAATAGGAGCAAATTATGAAGGCATCTGAAACAAAAATTCAACCTATTCTTGAAGGAACAAAACAATATGTTGTTCCACTTTTTCAACGTTCATATAGTTGGCAAAAAACTGAATGGGAAGTTTTATGGGATGATATTATAGAACTTTATGAGATGGAAAACCCCCGTACTCATTTTTTAGGTTCCATAGTAACAATGCCAACTACTTCTGTCCCTGAAGGTGTTATGAAATATCTTTTAATAGATGGACAACAACGACTTACAACACTTTTTATTATACTGACTTTAATACGTGATAAATCGCCCAAGCTTGCTGGTGAAATAGAAGATACACTTTTAACTAATCCCTACAAACAGGGGATTGATTATTTTAAATTTCTCCCAACTAATGTTGATAGAGAAATTTTCCAAGGATTAATCAAGAAGGAAAAAATAAATTGCCTGGATTCGCTCTTCAAATTATAAGCAATACAGAAATTATAATGTTCATATTGTTGTCATTGATACACTTGAAAATATATTTCAGGATATTCCTAATAGCTTTTATGACTTATTAATCGTTGATGAATGCCACCGTTCAATAAATATCAATCGTAAACTCATCTTTGACCATTTTTTATGCCCACGTATTGGATTAACCGCTACACCCAAAAAGGCAATTTTAGATAAGAACGCAAAAGATATAACAGAGGAAGATTTAGAGATTTTAGATACCTATAAACTTTTCGGCTGTGAGACAGGAGAACCTGATTATCAATTTGATTTAGCAAAGGGCATTGATGAGGGATTTTTAGCACCATACAGGGTTTTAGAAATAAAAACCTTTCTTACAAGAGAGGCAGAGGAAAAAGGAATTGAATTTAATTATGTGTTTGATATTGATGAGCGAAAAAAGATTGAATTAGACCGAACAAAAAAACTTAAACTTGAACAGATGGAAAAAAAATATCTATCAGAAGAAAGGGCGATGAGGATTGCTGAAGAAATTAAGAACAATACTGAATATGGCGAAAAGATGATATTATTTGGTGTAAGTCAGGCACATTGTCTTATGCTTGCAAATGCAATAAATAAACTATTTGAAGATAATGAAGAAGTTGCACCAAGATATGCAGAGGCAATTATTTCAGATAATGGTGAGGTAAATACCACGCTGAAAGAATGGTTTAAAAATCCAAACCGCAAGCCATATATTGCAGTATCAGTTGATATTATGAGCACAGGTGTTGATATTCCCTGTGTTAGATATATTGGCTTTTCCGCTTTAACAAAATCCGTTGGTAAATATATTCAGATGTTAGGCAGGGGAACACGACTTGACCCAAAATCCGGAAAATTCAGTTTTACCGTTCTTGACTTTGTTGGGCTATGTAAAAGGATGGAAGATAATGGAAAAGGCACTCCAAAAGAAAATAAAAAGATCGTCAAGGAAATGGTTGGTGGTCGCAGTATTTCTTTAGTTAAAGAAACTCCTTCTGGATATTTTTTAATACCAAATCCTGACCCTGCAAATTTAATTCAGCGAGTATGGATTCATGGAGATAAAATAGAAGTTATTGATAATATCCCCATAGAAGAAGCAAGAAAGCTATTTGAAGAAGAAGCAAAACAACCTAAAAAGGAGGAAGTATTGGAGTTAAAGAATAAGATTGAGAAAACTCCTGATTATCTTCCTGAGGATAAAGACCTAGAAATACTCAAAGACTGGATAAAAAATCCAGAGATTTATCTTGATGAAGAACAATTAAAAAAGATTTATGACTATCCTCAGGGGAATATTTGGGATTTCTTTTTACATGCAATTGAAAAAAGAAAAATACCATCTCTTGAAGAGCGAATAGAAAAAGGATTTTTTGAATATATTAAAAGAACCAAGTTTAATGATGATCAAATAAAAGTCCTATCTAGGATGATAAATATTCTGGCACAGAATTACATTAAAAAAAGAAGGTTGAATTTTGATGATATCTTTTCTTCTCCAGTTTACGAACAAATAATCGGCAGGGAAAAAGATTTAAAAAAGATTTTTCCAAACAATTTTGAAAATGTTCTAAAAGATTTAGAATCTATTATTAATTAAATTTTTGATATACTGGAATTATAACGTTTGTAAGAAATTAAAACTACTAAAAATAAAAAAGTCCGGCTGCGCCACGCCAATTCAATTTTAGAAGTAAGGTAATAACCTGTACCCTTTTATTTGGGGTAAAATAAATACTGGCAAAGAATATGAAAATTATTGGATAAATGATTAAGTAGGAGTTTTGCTCGAAAAAAGTTTCAAGCTTAGTTTAATAATGTTAATCAGTTAAGCTTTTTTGGTTTTCTCCCATTCTTCAATGTCGCCTTCAATTACATAAAACAAAGGGTTGGTTGAGATTTTGTCGCTACTTAATTTAAGCAAAAATTCATACCTATTTTTGTCCCTTAACTTGAGCTTATTTAACAAATGGTTGTATTCAAATTCAAGCTGACCTCTCTTTAGGGGAATTTTTTCGACAAGTAAGTTTAGAGTTGATATTTTGCTTACATTAAAATTATAATTCCTATTTCTTGCTTCTAAATATACAAAGTACAAAAAAGAATCGATAGCATTTAATGGGTCACTATAAGCTTTAAATCTATTAAGTTGTGGATGATTTTTATAGCCTTTGGTTAAAGACAAAAGGACTTTTTTTGCAAGTAGTCCTTCTCTCCACAGCGCAAGTAAACCTTTTGTATCTAAATAAACAGGATGCAAAGACCATAATCTCATGAAAATATTATAACTACAGGTATATTTTTTTCAATAAACAATTTTGCCTAAAAATCTTTTAATTTTTCTTTTATCATTTGAGCAATAGATTCGCTTATGCCTTTTATGGAGGCAATATCTTTTAACGGGGCATTTTTTATATTTTCTATACTGCCAAATTTTTCAAATAATTCTTTTTTTCTTTTTGGACCAATAAATTCTATTCTGTCAAGCGCACTTGCAATTGTTGTTTTGCTTCTTAGATTTCTGTGATATGTGTTTGCAAAGCGATGAGCTTCATCTCTTAGCTTTTGCAAAAAGTTTAAAACTTTTTTATCTGTTTCAACTTTGCCATGTTCTAAATACACGCTATCTTCAACATCATATAAGCTTCTTATGGTTTTATGATCAATCTTTTCTTTTGCTATAGCAATAGCTTTTACACCACAAAAACTTGCTGCTTTTAATTGTATAGGTCCGCCATCAAGTATAACTACATCTGGCAAAATGAGTTTTGAGTTTTTTATCAAATTAATATGCCTGCAAATAGCTTCTTTCATAGATTCATACTCGAATTTTGATTCAAGTTTGTATTTTCTATAGTAGGATTTGTTAAAACCTGAAATATCAAACCTTACAACACCTGCAACTACATATTCAAAGCTAATGTGTGCTATATCAAATACGTCAAAATAATACGGTATTTTTTCAAGTCCAAGTAATAATTTTATCTGTTTAAAAACTTCCAAATTTGCTTTGAGTTTTGAAAGATGCAAATCCAGCTGTTCTTTGGCATTGTTTTTTGCCAATTCCAATATTTTGAGGTTTTCTCCTTTTTTTGGAAAGACAATTTCTACCTTTTTTTCAAAAATACTATTGGATAATTCAAGGGGTTCGCTTATTAAAATTTTTTTAGGCAAAAGTTCTCCCTGAAGATAGTATTGTATGACAAATTCCTGTTTTGATTCCAAATCAAATGACTTATTAAAAAAGAAGCTTCTACCAGCAATAACCTTGCCTAACCTTACATTTAAAACATAAACGCAAGTAATATCGTCTTTTTCCAAAAACGCAAAACAATCCAAAATTTGTGCTTTTGTATCTGTTACAATAGGTTTTTCTTTTAATATATTGATTGCTTCAAGTGAATCTCTAAGCTCAATTGCTTTTTCAAATTGTTCTTCGTTTGCATATTTTTTTATCTGTTCGATGATTTTATTTTTTAGCACATCGTGATTTTTTGACAAAAGAAGCTTTATTTCATCAATTAATTTTAAATAGTCTTGTTTGCTTACCATCTGGGCACAGGGCGCAAGACACTTTTTCATCTGATAATAAATACATGGTTTTTGATTTGTTTTTTGACAGCTTTTGTCATCTTTTTGTATAATTTTATACGAATCTTTTATAACTTTTATAAGCATATGCAAGCTTTCTGCTGAAGGAAAAGGACCAAAATAAAAATCATCTTTGTTTTTTATGCGTCGTGAGTATGTAACACGAGGAAAATTTTCGCTATAAGTTATTCGTAAGTAAGGGTAGCTTTTATCGTCTCTAAATACAATATTGTATGGTGGACGTTGTTCTTTTATTAAATTTGATTCTAAAAGTAATGCTTCTTCTTCATTTTTTGTAACAATGATTTCAACACTGTGAGCTTCCTGTATCATCTTTTGTTTATAAGGATCAATATTTTTTCTTAGATAAGAAGCCAATCTGTTTCTTAGATTTTTTGCTTTCCCTATATAGAGCAGTTCGTTTTGGCTTGAATATATTTTATATACACCAGAAAGTTTTGGGATTTGACGCAAAAGTGTTTTATCTAAGAAAATTTCAACACCGTTCATATAGTCAATTATAACAAAAAAATGTATTTTTAGAATATGTAAGCAAAGCTTTTAAGCTTTGCTTACAAAAAAGTATCAGAGGGGGGATGCACCTGTAACGATTGGTATATTTGGATTTCTTGATGCGCTAACCATTGAGCCGTTATATGTAAAAACCAGCTCATTATTAAATAAAGCTCTTTCTACAAACCATAAACCGCTAGCAAAGTAACCTGTGTTGCAATATGAAATAATTGGTTTATTATTATCCAAACCAGCTTTTTTAAGTAAGCTCTCAATTTCTTGTGGTGTTTTAATTAAAAAGTAATTATCAACTTTTTTAACGCACTCGCCTACTGGCAGGTTAACTGCCCCTTTTATGTGGCCATATTTTGCAAGTCGTTTATCACTTGTAAACTCACCTATGTATTGAGCAAATGGTCTTACATCGACAAGTTGAATTTTATTTTCATTTTTAACTGCCCATTCAACAAAATCGCTAAATACATAAGTTTGTGGTGTATTGCGCTTTATTACAAAATGTGTTTTTGGTAGCGCAACTTCGCCTGATTGAACTGGTCTTTTTTCATCAACCCATTTTTCAAAACCACCATTCATAAAATACACATTTTCAACGCCAGCCCATTTTAGAGCCAAAATAACCCTTGTAGCATTTGTTAAGAAAAATGCAGGATTATCTCCTCCAGAATAAACGATTACAGTGTCAGTTGGTAAAATTCCAGCATTTGATAAAGCTGCTTCGAGTTGTGAGTTACTAGCAATACTTGCAGCTTTAACACCATATTGTTCACTAAAAAGCTCGCCCGTTGGTGTTAAATTTACAGCATTGGGTAAATGTGCTTTTAGATATGCTTCTTGTGGTCTTGTATCTATAATTACCACACCTTTTTTACCAATCATAGATGCAACTTCTTGAGTGCTTAAAATACCAACTTTTGCAAAAGCAAAGTTAAACAATAAAAGCAAAGATAAACATACCATCCATGCTAAACGCTTTAGCATAAGTACCCCCTTTTAAGTAAGTTTCTCACTATATAATATACACATATTATTAAATTTCAACCCCAAAATTTTTTGCCAAAAAATTAAACTAATGTATTATAATATCAAAGGTATGAAAAGTGTTTTTGAAGTTTTAGAGTTTGATAAACTAAAAAATGTTCTAAAAGAGTTTGCTCAAACAACATACGGTAAAAATTGTATTGATAAGATAGAGCCTGTATTTGACTTCGAAAAAGCTCTCCAAAATTCAAAGATTTTAGATATTTTTTTTGAAAGTCTACAAAACTCTATACCAATACTTGATGATATATACATAGATGATTATCTGGAAAAAGTCATTTATTCGCAATTAAGTGCAAAAGAAATTTACTACATATATACTTTTATTGATTTTATAAGCAAATTAGACAAAGACTTAAATGAAAATGTCAAAAAATATATCAATTTTGTTAATCTTGATAAACTTAAACTTTTAATAGCCCAAACAATTGATGAAACAGGCTACATTAAAGACTCAAGCACAAAAAAACTCTCATTTTTAAGGTCAAAAATTAAAGCAACAAAAAACGATATAACAACGCTTTTGCATTTTTTTGTAAGGAAAAAGGGTTTGCAAAATATCCTGCTTGATACGAACGTTTTTTTGAAAAATTCACGCTTTACAATACTTGTAAAGCCAAATTATAAAGAATACATAAAAGCAAGAAAGGTGGATATTTCAAGAGCAGGTTTTTTTGTAGAACCATACGAAATATTTGAAAAAAACAATTATCTTGAAGATTTAATACTGGAAGAAACAAAAGAAATACAAAAAATCCTTGTTGCTTTCACAAACCTTATAAGAAAACACACTCAAGATTTGATTCATAATACAAAAGAACTTGCAAAGCTTGATTGTTTTTGTGCAAAAATCTTATTTGCAAAAAAATTTAATGCAATATTGCCAAAATTTGATGAAAAAAAGCGTCTTGAAGCTCACAATTTAAAACACCCCCTGCTTTTAAAAACTCACGAAAATGTTGTAGGCAACGATTTAAGTTTAAATGGATCTTTAATTATAACAGGTCCAAATACTGGCGGAAAAACAGTATTTATAAAGCAAGTTGGCCTTGCAACGCTTTGTGCGTTTGCCAATATACCAATCTGTGCAGATTACTTTTCGATAGGTAAAGTGTCAAATATATTTGCTGTAATTGGCGACGAGCAGGAAACAGAAAGTTTGAGCACCTTTTCTTCGAATATGGTTAGAATAAAAGAAATAATAGATAAATTAGACGAAAACTCCCTAATACTATTAGACGAACCAGGAAGTGGAACAAGCCCAGATGAAGCATATGCAATCGTATATGCTATATTTTATTATTTAAACAAGAAAAACCCAATGCTTATCATGAGCACGCACTATAGAAATCTGGTATATAAGCTAAAAGATATTGACAATGTCTATTTAGCTGCATTTGAGTTTGACGAAGATAAACTGCAACCTACCTATAAGCTAACCTATGGCAAAATTGGCAAAAGCTACGGCATAGAAATCATGCAAAAGTATTTAAACACTGATATATCCGAAATAGCTAAACAAGCTTTTGAATCAAAAGAAAATCAGCTATTTGACAGATACGAAAAAGAACTTAATGAAATGCTAAGAAAAAAAGATCTATACAACAAACTCATAAAACGATACAAGATGCTATTTAACAGACTCAATCAACAAATAAATCAGTTAAAGGAAAGTTTATTGAGTGAACACCTGCAAACGCAACAGCAATATAAACAACTGTTAAATACATTAAAAAAAGAGATTTCAAAGGTTATCAAGACCAAAGAAATAAAAGATGCCCAAAGGTTTGTAAGCTCAATTGAAAGATTTGACTTACCAAGTGAGCAAACTCCAAATTCAAGACAAGTATTTGAAAAAGGAGACACTGTAAAGTTAGGCAAATCCTTTGGTACAATTATTAACATAAAAGGACAATACGCTCAAGTAAGTATTGATGGTAAACTTATACAGGCAAAAATATCTATGTTGGAAAAAAAGCAAAGTCCACCAAAACAAAGTTCTATAAATATAACCGATTCAACACAGTACAGGCAGGAATTGAATATAATCGGCATGCATGCATTTGAAGCTGAACTTGAAGTATTGCAATTTCTTGACTATGCTGTGGCAAATGATATAAAAGAAGTCCGGATTATCCACGGAAAAGGAAGTGGTGTATTGAAGGAAATGGTAAGAAATCTATTAAAAGATCATAAATTTGTAGAAAGTTTTTCAATGGCACCACCAAATCTGGGCGGAGACGGTGCTACTATAGTGGTTTTAAAATGAATCTTGCACAAGAAATCAAAAATAGATTAGATATTGTAGATTTTATAAGCAGATATGTAAACTTAAAAAAAATTGGTTCTAATTATGTTGGCTTATGTCCTTTTCATTCAGAAAAAACACCTTCATTTACCGTAAACAAACAAAAACAGTTTTTTCATTGCTTTGGTTGCGGAGAAAGCGGTGATGTAATAACTTTTTATATGAAAATAGAAAACCTGGAGTTTAAAGAAGCAATTAAAAACCTTGCGCTGGAGTTAGGATTGGATGCAGATACTTTAGATGAAAGCACTAAAAAAGAAAATATACTCCTTGATATAAATAAGCTTGCTTGCGAGTTTTTTCAAAATAAACTTAAAAACTCAAATCTTGCATTGAAATACTTAGAAAAAAGACAAATAACAAGAAAAACTCAAGAATTATTTCAGCTTGGATATAACCCGGATGATAACTCATTGCTTGATTTTTTGCTCAAAAAATACACAATTAAGCAATTAAATGAAGTTGGTATTGTATCGAATTCTTATAATATATTTGGCGGCCGTTTGATGTTTCCAATACACGACGAATATGGTCGCATTGTAGGTTTTGCAGGTAGAGCATTGCATGAAAACCAAAAAGCAAAGTATATTAATACAAAAGAAACAGTTTTATTTTCAAAACAAAAAATACTTTACGGTTTTGATAAAGCAAAGGCTTTTGCAAAAGATTACCTTATTGTTTGCGAAGGTTATTTTGATTGTATTAGACTACATCAGGAAGGTTTGCAATGTGCGTGTGCAACAATGGGTACAAATCTATCTGATTATCACATAAGGCTAATAAAAAAATATACAAACAAGATTTACTTTAATTTTGACACAGATGAAGCTGGCATAAATGCAATGCTAAAAAACACTAAGGTTTTAGGTCAGCTTGATGCATATGTAATAGAATTTAATTTAGATGATGCAAAAAAAGAGGATCCAGATAGCTTTGTATTAAAATACTCTATAGATGAATACAAAAAACAATTGCAAAACGCAAAAGACTATTTTAGTTTTTTAGAAGAAAAAATACTTACCCAATATAACCTCCAAAATGCAAGGCTCCTTCATTCAAAACCTATATTTGTTGCAAGTGCAATAAATGCTATAAAAACTGCAATAGATAGTATAAATGACCCAATAACAAAAAGTTTGTATTATTCAAAGGCAAGAAAGCTTCTTAATCTAAATCTCCTCCAAAAAAATCCTATCGCTCAAGAAAAACCTAAAAAAAAGTATACAAAAAATCACTATATAATCTCTTATTTATTAAAAGACCCTTTTTTGCTTGATTGGATTGAAGATAAAGAAGAATTTGCAAAAAATTTTGACGATGATCTTCGAAATATATTTTTAAAACTTACAGAAAATAACCAAATTAGTTTTGAAGAATTTGTATCAAATTTAGACAAACAAAGTGCATCATTATGCTATGAGCTATACTTGCTAACAAACGAAGAAACTATTTCACAAAAGCGCACAAACTTTTTAATGCTTATAAATGCTATAGAGATAGAAAAACTTAAAAAAAAGATGCAATATTACCTGAAAGAAATTGCCAAAAACCCAGAAAATGAAGAGTTAAAAGAACTCTACAGACAAACTAAAAATAAACTTCAAAGGCTAAAAAATGAATAAAATAAAAGTGCCATTTAAATTTAATTTAGAATACACGCTTGAAAGCGGGCAAATTTTCAGAATCTCAAAAATAAATGATGGTTATAGAATATTTTCAAGTGTAATATTTGATGTGTATTTTGATGGTAATTACTTATATTACAACAATGTAGATAAAAACTACATAATGAGATTTTTTTCACTGGATATTGATTTTGATAAAATTATTAACCAGATCATGCTTGACAATCACATAATTAAAGCAATAAAAGCATTTGAAGGTTTAATTATACTCACGCAAGATCCATACGAAACAACAGTGTCTTTTATCTGCTCTGCTTTCAACAACATAAAGCGCATAAGATTAATGCTTGATAAGGTAAGTGAGGTCTATGGCAATAAAACAGATTTAGGTTATACATTTCCTTCTTGTAGCGTTAACTTTGAGGAAGAGGTATTATCTAAGTGTGGTTTTGGGTTTAGAAAAAGATACATTTCAAATCTTACACAAAACAAAGATTTTTTTGATAGCATCTATAAACTCGATACAAAAACAGCAAAAATAAAGTTAATGAACTTGCAAGGCATAGGTTCAAAGGTTGCAGACTGTATTTTGCTTTTTGCATACAGGCGTTATGAAGTTTTTTGCACTGATGTATGGATAAAAAGAATAATTGAAAAGCTATACTTTGACAATCGTAAACAAAGTGTAAGAACTATTGAAGAATTTGGAAAAGATTATTTTGGACAATACGCAGGCATTGCTCAGCAGTACTTGTTTTTGGCAGCAAAAAAAGGAGTTATATGAGTTATTTAATTGATTTGGCTGATTTTTTGGTTAAAGCTATTGGGGCGTCTGGATATTTAGGTATTTTTTTTCTGATGTTTTTAGAAAGCTCAATTGTACCGCTACCGGGAGAATTCGTAATTCCACCTGCCGGTTATTTAGCTGCAGTTGGAAAAATGAACCTTTGGGTTGTTATAATTGACGGAACGCTTGGTAGTTTAGCTGGAGCGCTTTTTAACTACTATGTATCCAAAACACTTGGACTAAAAATTGTCTTAAAATTTAGTAAAATTTTCAGACTGGAAAAAGCACTAAAAAAAACTGTTGTTTTTTTTGAAAAACATGGTGCAATAAGTGTTTTTGTAGGAAGACTTTTGCCTACAATCAGGCATCTTATTTCAATACCAGCTGGTTTATCTAAAATGAGAGTATTTGCCTTTTCACTTTTTACTACGCTTGGCGCTTTCATCTATACTGCAGGTCTTGCTTTAATTGGCTATTTTGTTGGTAAAAATCCTGATTTATTAAAATATTACACGCATAGGTTTAGCGCTGGATTAATTGCGTTTGCAGTGATTCTAATAATTGGATATATTTTTTATAGGAGAAAGTATGATAAGTGAATTTAAAAGAATAGGAGATATGCTTTTTTTTATGGGGCTTGTTGATGCATCAAGTGGCAATATGAGCACAAAGGTAAAAGATGGTATATGGATAACAAAAACTGGTAAATCTTTATATGGTCTAAAAAGCAAAGATATTGTAAAAATTGGGTTTGAAAGGGATGTTCGCTGGAATGCAGCTTCAAGTGAAGTAGAGTTGCATGTAAATATTTACAAAACAATTGATAAAGCAAGCGCTATTATACACGCACATAGTCCTTACACAGTAGCTCTATCCGTGGTATACTCTAAAATCATTCCAATTGACCATGAAGGAAAGCTTTTTTTAAAGCAAGTAGATATACTTGATATAAAAAACTGGGATGAAGCCAAAAATGCAATTGCTCAATATTTTAATGAAACAGAAAATAAAATTGTAATAGCAAAAGGACATGGGGTTTTTGCATTTTCTGATAATTTATTTGATGCTTTAAAGTTGGTTAGTGCTTTAGAATTTAGCTCTAAAATAATTTACCTAAAGGAGAACATTAAATGAAAGTAGTTTTAGTAGACTTTTTAAATGCGTATCCTTTATACTATGCGCTAGTAAATAAAATTATAGACAATGACATTGAATTTATAAAAAAAATGCCTTCTGTTTGTGCTAGGCTACTTTTTGAAAAACAGGTAGATGTAGGTATAGCGCCTTCCATAGAATACGCAAAATCTGATTACTATCTGGTACCTAACGTTTGCATATCAAGCGATTACAAGGTTAAAAGTGTAGCACTATTTTTAAAAAAACCGTTAAATAAAGTAAAAACCGTTAAGCTTGATAAAAATTCAAATACATCTGTTGCTCTTACTAAAATCTTGTTTGCTTATAAGTACAAATTAGAAGTTGACTATATACAGGATAGAGCCGATTGCGAACTTGTAATAGGCGATAATGCCTTATATAGAATAGAACATACAGATGAAGAAATTATTGATTTAGCTTATGAATGGAAAGAGTTTAGCGGATATCCATTTGTTTTCGCTTTATGGATTGCAAATGATAAAATCCCAGCTAAATATATAGATTTGTTTTTAAAAGCTAAAGAATGGGGTGTAAATAATCTTGATACAATTGCTGAAGCTTTTTGTGATACGCACAATTATGACTATGAAAAAGCTTATGATTACTTAAAAAACAACCTATCGTACGACTTAACAGAAAACAAAAAAAAGTCTCTTGAGCTTTTTTTTGATTACGCCTATAAATTGAACTTAATACCACAAAAACCAAAATTGCGTTTTTTAGATGAATAAAAGCACAAAGTATTTACTTTCTATTAGATTTTTGCGCAGCATTGGTCAGGGGTTATTAATTGTTGATTTTGCTTTGTATCTCAAAGCTTTAGGTTACAGCGCAACAACAATAGGTCTGGTTTATACATTTGTTAGTCTATTTGGTGCTTTTGGTAGTTTATTTGTAGGATTTGTTAGTGATAAAACCAAAAGAAAACCGTTTTTAATAATCTACACATTGCTTTTAATGTTTGCAAGCCTAGGAATGTTTTTTGCAAATAATATCTATGTAATAGCTATTTTTAGTGCTATTGGTAGCTTTGGTCTTGGAGCAAACGGTGCAGCTGGGCCTTTTTCTCCTGCAGAACAAGCATTGCTTGCTGAAAAGATACAACCAAACATGCGTGGTATGGTTTTTAGCTTAAATACAGCATTGGGTTTTTTGGGGATGTGTATTGGTTCTCTTCTAGCCATGCTTTTTGCTTTTTTAAATTTTACACAAAAAAACATGGATTACAGGTTACTTTTCTTTGTTGTTTTTTTGTTTGCAAGTATAAAGCTTTATTTGCTTTTTAAAGTTGAAGAAAATTATAAACCTAAAATTTTAAAACAAGTGTTGGATCAAAAAGAAGCAGGTATTGATAAAAAAGAAAATCTTAATTTAATTAAACTTATAGGCTTAAACAGTATAAATGGTCTGGCAATAGGTCTAAAGGGTCCACTGATAGCGTATTGGTTTGCATTAAGGTTTGGTGTTGGCGCAAGATTAATCGCTCCTGTTCTTGCAATAACTTTTTTACTAAGCGCAATACTATCCTTCTATACAGGTAAACTATCTCTAAAATTTGGGATTGTTAATTCTGTTTTTGCACAAAGGCTTGTTGGTCTTGTATTTTTAATACTTTTGCCACTTGCTCCAACGTACTTTTTGGCATCGTTATTTTATATTTTTCACCAAATTTTTAACAGAAGTTCAGCTGGTGCAAGACAGGCACTTACTGTAAGTTTGGTTAGAGACAAAAGAAGGGGTTTTGCTGTTAGCTTGAATTCTGCTTCAATGAGTTTCCACGCTCCATAGGTCCTTATGTAACTGGAGCTTTGATTGAAGCAAATTCATTCGAGATGCCTTTTTTTATGGCAGCTTTTCTGCAAGCTACATATCTGATTTTATACAAAAAAGTATTTAAAGGCTTTAATTTTCCAGAAGAATAATTGTTTATTTGACTAAAATTATACAGTATGGTAATTTTAACTTATGATTTTGAATTTATTTTTTCTTATTATTAGCATTGCGTTTATTGTTGTTGCTAGCGAAATGTTTACAAATTCTTTAGAATATATAGGCTCTAAATTAAAACTTTCACAGGCAGTTATAGGTTCAATACTTGCCGCTATTGGAACAGCCCTGCCAGAAACTATATTGCCAATTGTTGCAATCTTGTTTCTAAAAAATTCAGCTCATGAAATAGGAATTGGTGCAATTTTGGGAGCACCTTTTATGCTTTCAACGCTTGGTTTTTTGATGATTGGTATTGGTGTGGTTATTAGACATTTATTAAAAAAAGGCTCATTTAGTCTGAAAATTGAAGAAAAAACAACAAAACGGGACCTTACTTTTTTTTTAATATCTTACATTATTGCAATTTTAGCAACTCAATTTAACCATATAAAAGGTATATTTGCATTTGTTGTAATTGGCGTATATATAGTTTATTTATATTTAACATTTAATGGCAGAAGCTCAGAGCTTGAATTTAAAGACAATTTATATTTTTTTAAACTCTTTAAAATAAAAGAAAACCTTCTATCCGGTTTTTTTCAATTAATTGTGTCTTTGGCTACTATTATTTTTGGTGCTTATGCTTTTGTCAATGGTTTAAGCACTATAAGTCAACATTTTGGCTTTAATCCTCTGATATTTTCTCTATTAATTTCTCCAATAGCAACTGAGCTTCCAGAAAAAATCAATTCTCTAACCTGGACACTAAAAAACAAAGACATTTTGGCTTTTGGTAACATAAGTGGTGCTATGGTTTTTCAATCAACATTTCCAGTAAGTGTTGGAATTTTACTAACCAATTGGACTATTACGCAAAATGCTCTTTTGAGCGCATACATTGCACTATTTAATATTGCTTTAATGCTTTTGTGGGTTTGCCTGCTAAAAAAAATAAATGGGTTAGTTTTTAGCATAAACCTGATAACTTATATTTATTATATAATTAAAGTTGTATAGTTTGGTCATTGTTTTGTAAAATTATAATTAGCTAATTAGTTTTAGACAAAGGTTTTATTTTTAAAATAAATTAATTATAAATAATTGACACAAATCAACTAAAAAATTATAATTAAAACTAACTTTTAAGTAAGGGGGTTTTTATGAAACGTTTGCTGTTTAAAACAGTTTTATTTGCTCTTGTAACTATCTTTGCTATTGGCTATGGAGTAAGTAAAACTTATGCAGCTAGCAACACCATAAAAGTAGGTGTTGTGTATTCAATGACAGGACCGGTCGCTTCTTTTGGACAAAGTGCGTGGCAAGGTTTACAGGTAGCAAAGGAAATCATGCCAACCGCTTTGGGTAAAAAAATTGATCTGATCCTTGTTGATGATCAAGGCGATAAGGTTCAGGCAGCTAATGCTGTAAACAAACTAATTTATGACAACAAAGTAGATGTAATTATCGGACCTTTAATTTCGGGCAATGTTATGTCTGCAACTCCAATTGTAGAAAAAGCTAAAATTCCCTTAATCACGCCAACTGGAACAAACCCATTGTTAACAGAAGGCAAAAACTTTATATCCAGAGCCTGCTTTATTGATCCATTTCAAGGAAAAGTTGCAGCAATTTATGCTGTAAAAGACTTACATGCAAAAACTGCTGCACTAGTAATTGATTCTGCTCAAGATTATTCAGTTGGTCTTGCAAAGTTTTTTGAGGAAAATTTTAAAAAATTAGGTGGCAGAATTGTAGCTAAAACATTTATACAAACAGGCGAAAGTAACTTTTCTGCTCAAATTGCTTCACTTAAGCCAGCAAATCCTCAAATTATCTATATGCCTTGCTATTACCAGGAAATAGCTTTGTTTGCAAGACAAGCCAGAGAATTTGGATTAAAACAGCCCATACTTGCTGGTGATGGCGCAGCTGAAGCTGCTTTAATAAAAGTAGGCGGCGCTGCTGTTAATGGACTTACATTTACTACTGGCTTTGCGCCAGAAGCTATAAAAACTCCATTGGGTAAAAAATTTGAACAAGCCTACCAAGCAAAGTATCATAAACTTCCAGATAACTTTGCTGCATTATCAGCAGATGCTTATTTTATGTTAGTCAATGCAATTGATAGGGCAAAATCAGATAATCCAATTAAAATCAACACTGCACTTAGAGCAACAAAAAATTTCCAGGGTGTAACTGGTAACATAACACTTGTTAAAGGTGATGCAATAAAACCTGCGGTTATTGAGAAAGTGGAAAACGGTAAATTTGTATATGTTACTACTATTAACCCATAGTTTTGCAATATCTTTTGGAGCAGAAGTCTTCTGCTCCTTTAAACTTTTAATACATACCTAAAAAGGTGGCTAAATAGATGTTAACAACAGTATTGCAACAATTAATAAATGGTCTTTCTGCTGGAAGCCTATATGCCCTTGTAGCAATTGGATACACTATGGTATATGGCGTTTTGAGAATGATTAACTTTGCGCATGGCGACATCTTGATGGTTGGAGCATATCTAGCGTTTTTTGGAATTAGTGCTTTTATGCTACCATGGTGGGTATCATTTATTACTGCAATTATTTTAACAGGTTTTGTAGGTGTATTGGTAGAGAAATTAGCTTACAAACCCATTCGTAATGCAAGTAGGGTTTCTTTACTCATTACTGCTGTGGGTGTGTCGTTTTTTCTTGAAAATTTATTTTTAGTGTTATTTGGTGGTGTACCAAAGGCTTTTCCTATAGCACCAATATTTCATGGTGTATTGAATTATAATCAATTATATTTGCCTGTTGTTAGTATCTATACCCCTATTGTTGCACTTGTTTTGTTATATATACTACTTTATATATTGCATCATACAAAATACGGTATGGCTATGCGTTCAATTGCACTCGATATTGATACTACAAGCCTAATGGGTATAAATGTAGATATAGTTATATCTTTAGTTTTCTTTTTAGGTTCTTCTTTGGCTGCTGTTGGCGGGATCTTGTGGTCTACACAGTATCCTTCAATAAATCCATTAATGGGTATTATGCCAGGACTTAAAGCATTTGCTGCTGCTGTTTTAGGTGGCATTGGTGATGTTGCTGGCGCTGCTATTGGCGGACTTATCCTTGGAATATCAGAAGTTTTAATAGTAGCATTTTTCCCTAGTTTGGCTGGTTATAAAGACGCATTTGCATTTTTGTTATTGATACTTGTGCTTTTGTTTAAACCTACTGGTATTATGGGAAAAGAACTTGAAAGGAAGAGATTTTAATATGAAAAGAAATACAATTTTAACAATCTTAAGTATAATATTACTGTTTGTTTTTTTATATTATGCAAGTCATCACTTTAGTCGTTATACAATAATTATACTAAATAATATAGCTATTACTATGATACTGGCTGTTAGCTACAATTTGATAAACGGTATTACTGGGCAATTTTCCCTTGCTCCAAATGGTTTTGCTGCAGTTGGTGCCTATACTGCTGCACTTTTGAGTTTGACGCCAGCACAAAAACAAGCAATGTTTATAATAGATCCTATTATGCCTTTTTTGGGCTCAATCCACCTGCCTTTTTTGGCTGCACTTATAGTTGCTGGACTTGTAACAGCATTTTTTGGCTTTATTTTAGGATTCCCTGTGTTTAGAACAAGAGGCGACTACCTTGCTATTGTTACACTTGGATTTGGTATTGTTATAGATATTGTTGCAAACAATGCAATTACAATAACAAATGGCCCTTTAGGTCTAAAAGGCATATCAAACTATACGAATGTTTGGTGGAGCTATGGATGGCTTGTATTTACTATTTTTGTAGTTATGAGCATAATAAACTCCAATTACGGTAGAGCTATGAAAGCAATAAGAGACGATGAAGATGCAGCTGTAGCTATGGGCATAAATACATTTAAAATGAAAATGATCGCTTTTGTTGTAGGTGCTTTTTTTCAGGGTGTTGCAGGAGGTTTGCTTGCACACTTAATTACAACTATTTCTCCAACGCTTTTTACATTTTTCTTAACATTCAATTTGCTTGTAATTATAGTTATGGGTGGTCTTGGTAGCATAACAGGAACAGTTATAGCTACAATCGTTATTGTTTGGGGATCAGAACTGCTTAGAGTATTTGATCAACCAATGCATATATTTGGTATAACAACACCAGGCATACCTGGCTTGAGAATGATCATTTTTGCTTTACTGTTAATTTTAACCATGCTTTTTGCAAGAGAAGGCATAATGGGAAAGAAAGAATTCTCATGGGATTGGCTATTTAATGCTATAAAAGGTGGCATAAAAAATGGAAAATAATATACTTGTATGCGAACATATTACAATGAAGTTTGGTGGTCTAGTCGCTCTAAATGATGTTAGTTTAAATGTTACCAAATCAAGCATAACTGGTTTAATTGGACCCAATGGCGCAGGAAAAACTACAATGTTTAATGTTATAACATGCAACTTGAAACCAACCTTAGGAAATATTTTTTTTGAAGGCAAAAATATAACAGGTTTTAAGCCTTATAAAATTGTACCTCTTGGTATGGCAAGGACATTTCAAAATATAAGATTATTTGAAAATTTAACCGTTCTTGAAAACATAATGATAGGTTTTGCACATAAAGTTAAATATAGATTATTTGAGCCAATTTTAAAAACACCAAAATTTTTAAATCAAGAAAAAGAAATAAAAATAAAAGCGTTTGAATTATTGGAAAAGGTAAATTTAAAAGAAAAAGCGTATCTAAAAGCAACAGGTCTATCTTATGGAGAACAAAGAAAAGTTGAAATTGCAAGAGCTCTCGCAACTTCACCAAAACTATTACTTTTAGATGAGCCTGCAGCAGGCATGAACCCAAGTGAAAAGATAGCCTTAATGTACTTTATAAAAGAAATTAAAGATTCATTCAATCTAACCATACTTTTGATAGAACACGATATGAAGTTTGTAATGGGAATCTGCCAAAAAATTTATGTACTTGACTATGGTGCTAAAATTGCAGAAGGTACACCTGAAGAAATTCAAAAAAATCCAAAAGTTATAGCGGCATATTTAGGGGAAGCAAATGTTAAAGGTTAAAAATTTAAATGTTTTTTATAAACTTATACACGCAGTAAACGATATTTCATTTGAGGTTCCCGAAAGCAAAATAGTAACATTAATAGGGCCAAACGGTGCTGGAAAATCAAGTACGCTGAAATCCATTGTAGGACTTGTAGCATCAAGTGGTCAAATAAATTTTTTATCGCATAATATATCAAAAGAAAAAACATATCAGCGAATTAAACGTGGCATAGCACTTGTACCAGAAGGCAGAAAAGTTTTTGTTAACCTGACAGTTTTAGAAAATTTACGCATTGGGGCATTTAATAAACCAGCTTCAACATTAGAAGAAAAATATGAACGGATTTTTCAAATATTTCCTATTTTAAAAAAACGTGCCAAACAATATGCTGGAACACTTTCTGGTGGTGAACAGCAAATGCTGGCTTTAGGTAGAGCTCTTATGAGTGAACCTTCCCTTTTAATGCTTGATGAACCATCGCTTGGTTTAGCACCAAAAGTTGTACAAGAAGTTTTTGAGATAATCCAGCACTTAAACCGTGAGGGTATGACAATTTTACTTGTAGAGCAAAATGCTGCAATGGCATTAAAAATTGCCCACTATGGTTATGTGCTTGAAGCAGGCAAAATTGTGCTTGAAGATATAGCCCAAAACTTATTACAAAATGAAGAAGTAAGAAAAAGTTACCTGGGTGAGGTGTAAAATTAGCATAGAATGTATTTTTGATAATATTTATAAAATAGAAGTACCCCTACCTCAAAACCCCCTTAAATCAATAAACTCTTATGTGATAAAAGGAGAAAGAAGTTTAATTATTGATACTGGTATGAATAGAATTGAATGCGAGCAGACACTAAAATATGCTTTGGCAAAACTTGATATTGATCTTGAAAAAACAGATATTTTTATTACTCACATGCATGCAGACCATAGTGGATTAATTGGTAAACTATCAACACCACAATCAATTGTATATTTTACCAAAGAAGATGCGCCATACATATTAGGCACAAACTGGGAAAAATTCTGGCTTGAAGAAGCAAATTATGCAAAAAAATTTGGGTTTCCAATAGATTCTCTGTCAAATGCAATAAAAAAACATCCAGGTTACAAATACGCTTTTAGGGGCAATCTTCTTTCGAAAATTTCTTATGTTGAAGATCAGCAGGTATTAAATTATGGCAACTTGGAACTTAAATGTATTAAAACACCAGGCCACACGAAAGGTATTGTATGTCTATATGAAGCTAATAAAAAATTATTTTTTTCGTCGGATCATGTGTTGGAAGATATAACTCCAAATATATCTGCAGCATATGAAAACAAAAACCCTCTAAAAGAATATCTGGAAAGTCTTGATAAAGTTTATAATTTTGATGTAGATATGGTTTTGCCTGGACACAGAAGAATTTTTTATAATTTACAAAAAAGAATTGATGAGCTTAAAAAACACCATGAAGAAAGATTAAATGAAGTATTGAATCTTATTGATACAAAAACTCCAAACGATGCCTACAAAGTAGCCTCACTGATGCATTGGGATATAAAGTACAAAAACTGGGAAGATTTTCCTATTGCTCAAAAATGGTTTGCACATTCAGAAGCATTAGCGCATCTTTTGTATCTAGTTGATATAAAAAAAGCAAAAATCGTAATTCAAAACGATAGAAACTATTTTTTAAAAACTTGACATTTAATTTATTAAGTAATATAAAACTAGTAACTTTAATTTTAAAGGAGTGTAATTATGGACATAGCGTACCTTTTAAAACCAAAATCTCAAAGAAGAAAAGAACAATTAAAACCTACACAACCCTTACCTTTTGGCCAATTAAGAACGGATCACATGTTTTTGATTGATTATGAAGATGGAGAATGGCAAAACGCACGTATTGTACCATATGAGCCATTTACTATATCACCTGGTGCAATTGCACTGCACTATGGACAGGCTTTATTTGAAGGTGCAAAAGCTTTTATGCATCCAGATAATGAAATCTATACATTTAGAATAGATAAAAATGCAAAAAGATTAAATAAATCAGCCGAAATTCTCTGTATGCCATCCATTGATGAAAAGCTTCAAATACAAGCCATACATGCATTGATAGATGTTGATAGATTGTGGTTTCCAATTCAGAATGGTGCTTCACTATACATTAGGCCATTTATGTTTGCAACTGAAGATTCTTTAGGTGTGCATCCAAGTAAGTCTTATAGATATGCAATCATTTTATCACCAAGCGGTCCATACTACCCAGAAGGATTTACCAAACCAATCAGGCTTCTTATAACCAAAAAATTCCACAGAGCTGTAAGCGGTGGCACTGGTGAATCAAAAGCCGCAGGTAACTATGCCGCATCTTTGAGAGCCGGAGAGTTTGCAAAACAATTTGGCGCAAGCCAGGTTCTTTATTTGGATGCTCAAAATAAATACATTGAAGAAGCTGGGGCAATGAATCATTACCATATAGAAAAAGATGGGACAGTAGTTATACCTGAGTTTACTGATACTGTATTAAGAAGTATTACTTCTGAATCTATTATTGAATTACAAAACTCTTTAGGACTTAAAGTAATACAAAAAAGAGTTGCTTTAGACGAATTCATTGGAAAAATTAAAAGTAAAGAAATAATTGAAGCAGGTGGATTCGGTACAGCAGCTGTAGTATCACCTGTTGGTGAATATGTTTTTGAAGACAATAGTATTTTAACTGTAGGAGATGGTTCTATTGGAGCATACTCAAGAAAAATTTACGAGTATTATACTGGTTTACAAACAGGAAAAATTGCTGCACCTAATGGGTGGCTAAAAAAAGTAGAAAAAAGAATTTAAAGCTTTAAGACGCAAAGCCAGAACTTTGCGTCTTTTTATGCAAAGAATATATATAAATAATCAAAAGTGATAAAATTATAAAAAAAGAACCAATTAAATCTGTTAAGCTGAATTTTTCATGTAGTTGAATATATGATTCTATCATTGCAAATACAGGTATTGCAAGTGATGACAAACCAACAATGCTTGCTGGGAGTTTTTTTAATAGAAAAATCCATAAAAACCATGCAAAAGCCGTAGCTATTATACCAGTGTAGAGAATTGCAAAAATCAAATAACTATTTAAAACAACGGTTCTTTGATAAGGTATCAAAACATTAAACAAAATAACAACTAAAACGACAAATACCATTTGCCAAAATGTAAGAGAAAATACATCCCAATGAGAATATTTTTCCCAAATAATTACAGAAACTACATTACCGATACCCCAGCTTACACCATATAGTATTGCGAATAAATATCCAAAAACACTTGCCCTGAAATACCAGGGCTGCATTATAAGTATCAGCCCTATAAAAGATAAGCTAATGGGAATATATTTTATTTTTTCCAGCTTTGTTTTTAAAATTAATCTTTCTAATAATATTGTCCAAAAAGGCATAATATAGCCCAAAACAGTTACTTTGCCAGCAGATGAGTAAACCAAAGCCAAATTGTAAAAAACAACAGGCAAAGCATTTTGAAATAAACCCAGTAAAAAAGCCCATTTTATACTTTTTGGTTTTTCAAGTTTTTTCATAAATGCTGTAATTAAAAATAAAAACAAAAATCCCACTAAAACTCGCCAAAGTGTAAATTCAAAAGGACCAATATAGTTTAGTGCAATCTTTGTAACAACAGCAGTATACGACCAACCAAGGATTAATAAAACAAAAGCAACATACAGCATATCTTATTCTTTTATTTGCCTAAACCAAACAGGCGTATCTTCAAGTTGTTTTGCTAATTTAAATAATATATGATCGTTTGCATAAGATGACATAAATTGAACACCAAGCGGTATATTTTGTGAGCTAATTCCAGCTGGAATACTCATTGCAGGCAATCCAGTTTGATTTGCAAGTTGCGTAAATGGAAATACACTTAATTGCTTAAAAGCTATCTTTTTTATAATTGGTTTTATATATGAGCTTAGATTAACTGAGGATATGGTTTTTAATGCTAATTCTTCAAAGCTTGATGGTAATAAACTACCTAATTTTATATGAGGATTTGCAAGTGTTGGTGTCATATAAATATCGTATTGTTCAAAAAAACCTCGCATTAAGTAAGCTGTTTGATCCCAGAAATGCTTTATATAAACATTCAATTTTGAATGAAGACTATCACCAATTTTTGCAAGTATGTATGTAGAAGGTTCAACATCGTTAATTGTAATCTTTCTATGTAATTTGTTTTCGAGATAATCTAATAAAAATGATGTTTCTATAAACATAGCATCAATGTATGTATCGTATAGTCTGGCAAAATCTAGCTGCGGTTGAGTTTCTTCTACCGTATGACCTAAGTCTTCCAATGTTTTTGCTACTTTATAAGTTACTTCTATTATTTGACTATCTACATTGCCAAGATATGAATTGGTATTTAAAGCAATTTTAAGTGGCTTTAATGGCTTATCTAGCTCTTTGAAAAATGATTCAACTGGTTTTTGACAATAAATTGGGCCGTCAAAACCATATTCCACATCTAGAAAAAATGCACTATCCCTTACAGTTTTTGTTAAAACATGATTTACAACTAGACCCATCCATGCATCAAAAAACTCGCTACCCATTGGTGTAAAATACCTTGAAGGTTTAAAACCAAATAATCCACACATAGAGGCAGGAATCCTGATTGAGCCACCACCATCGTTACCAGTAGCCACACTAACCATCCCGCTTGCCACACTTGCAGCTGAACCACCGCTTGAGCCACCAGGTGAATATGCTGAATTAAAAGGGTTTCTTGTAGGACCAAATAGTTTTGGTTCAGTTGTTCCCATTAAAGCAAACTCAGGAACATTTGTTTTCCCTAACACAATACATCCTGCATCTAAAAGTCTCTTTACAAATGTGGATGTTTCTTTAGAAATATAGTTTTTTAAAAGTCTTGAGCCCATAGTTGAGCATGTATTTTCAATTTCATGCAAACTGTCCTTTAGCAAAATTACTACACCATAAAGCGGTGCACTTTTATCAGATGTTTCTATTTGTTTTTTAGCTAAATCGTAATGAGTACATATAACTGCATTGAGTGTGGGATTTAATTTTTCAATTTTTTCTATAGCTGCTTCTAATACTTCAAATGGGCTAACTTCTTTTTTTGCTATAAGACGAGCAATATCTATAGCATCATACTTTACATATTCATTTAATTTCATATTAATATTATACAATATTTAAAAAATTAATTCAAGCTTATAAAGCTACTTATTGCAGCACTTTTCTAAAAATTTGCTTAAATATTCCTCAGATAATCTTGGGGGCATTTTGCCATGAGAATAAAAGTAATATGCATCAAAACCCATTTTCATGAATTTCGGTATTTTACCACTAAGTGTTAAATCTCTATTTCCTCCATACATCCAGTCTGATAAAATTAAAGTTGCATTTTCTCCTCTATTCATGATACATAAAATTTCTGGTTTAAATGGTACAATTACATTTTTTTGCGTGATTTCGCTTATAATAACGCTTGCTGCTGTATAAGATTGCCTAACTGCAATATGACCTAACTTTGGCATCGAAGAAGCATTTATATCACCTGCTGCAAAAATATTTCCGTAATTAATATGTCTCATATATTTATCTGTAGGAATAAAACCAGCTTCATCAGTTAAATTTGAATCGATAAGAAATTGAGGTCCTTTGTATGGTGGAATAATTATAGCCATATCACACTCAAGTTTTGTAGAGTCTTCAAATTCTATATATTCTTTATCAATGCGCTTTAAAACTTTATTGGTTACCACATTAATATTACTTTTTTTAATTATCGGCTCCATATCTTTATGAACTTTTTCGCCTACATCTTCAAAAAAAATCTTACCTGGTGTAAAAACTGTAATACTTGTTTCGTGTCTTCTATTGTGTTTTCTTAGATAATAGTCAAGCATAAACATAATTTCGCCAATTGGTCCTTCGCATGGTGCAGCAAGTGTCTTTACAGTTGATGCACTACCCCACTTTGTAAGAGCAGCACCAATAACTATCTTTTTACCGATAGATGTTGCCCTTCTGTCTAAAAACCTTAACGCTTGTGTATAATCGCATATAGAATAACCATACTCATTAAAACCTTCTATTGCATCATAATCCTTAACAGCCCCAACACTTATTAATAGATAATCATAATCAACAATGGTATCATCTGTTAAAATAACTTGATTTACTTGTGGTTTTATTAATTTAACTTCTTTTCTTATAAATTTATGATTGAATTTTTCGATAGTTGAACCAATTGGTATAAGTGCTTCATTTAAAGCCCTTTCTCCAAAGGCAACTTCAGGTAAAATTGGCTTTGATAGACTAAAAACACTCGAATCAATAACAGTAAGCTCAGCCTTATCTTTTAATTTTTTTGCTAAGCTATAAAATGCTCCAAATCCAGCAAAACCACACCCTAAAATAACAATCTTTGGCTTCATAATAAGCCTCCCATTATAAGATATTTAAATACTAACAAATGTAACAAAAATTGTCAAGTTTTCAAAAAATTATTAATTATATTGACAAAAAAAATTTAAACGATTAATATTGCTTATATGGAATTAATCTATGGTACTATAATTGGTTTAACGCTTGGTTTAACTGGTGCTGGTGGTTCAATTATAACTATACCTATACTGCTTTATTTGCTTAAGATGAATGTTCATAGTGCAACAGGGACAAGCCTGGTTGTTGTTGGTGTAGGCTCTTTGGCTGGTGCTATACAATACATGCTTGGCAAACAAAAATATGTTCACTGGAAAATATCTATTGTATTTTCTATAGCTGGTATATTTGGTGCATTTTTAGGCTCCTACATAAATTCTTTGCTGCCAGCAAAAATTATACTGTTTGGATTTTCTGCATTGATGCTAATTATTGGCATACTAATGCTAAGGCAAAAAGAATACCAAAATAAAAAAGAATGTGAACAACCAATAAGCCTAAAAAATATCAAAGGTTTAAGCGCATGGTTAAAGTTTGTTTTGGCAGGTTTTGGTATTGGTTTAATGACGGGTTTTTTTGGCGTAGGCGGGGGTTTTTTAATAGTACCAACGCTTGTTTTGATTTTAGATTTTCCAATGAAAGATGCTATTGCAACAAGTCTCTTAGTTATTGCCTTAAATTGCTTATGGGGTATCCTTTCAAGGCTTAGTGGTGTAGGTTCAATAGAAATCACAAAAGCTATATACATAAGTATTGGTGCAATTATTGGCATGGCTATTGGTGTTATAATTGCAAAAAAGATAAAAGTAGGCTATTTAACAAGAATTTTTTCATATTTTGTTATAATACTTGCTTTTTATATGTTTGCAAGAACACTTGGTTTAATACATTAATATTTGGAGGTTTGATGGCTACAGACAAATCTTTTTCATTTAAAAGCATATCAACCCTGGCAACGCCTATCAGGCTTGTGCTTGGATGGCAATTTTTTAGTGCATTTCTAAGAAGAGTTGTAAATGATCCAGAAAAACTTGATCCAAATTCGCCTGCATTTATGGGGCACGCATTTAATCACTTTTTGCCTCATGCGCTATTTATTAAACCGATGATTGAATACCTTATTACACAACCTCATTTGCTTTATGTTTTCTTGGTAACATTTACAATAATAGAAGGTTTAGTTGGCATTGGTTTGTTATTGGGTTTGTTTACAAGACTTTCTGCTATTGGAGCAACGCTTTTATCTTTTGGAATTTTGCTTGGCTCTGGCTGGCTTGGCTCAACCTGTGTAGATGAATGGCAGATTGGCATAGCAGGCATATCAAGCGGTCTTGTTATTTTTAGTTTAGGTGGGGGTTTATTTTCACTTGATAATATGTTTTTTAAAAATAAAAATTCAAAACTCCTTGCATATTTGGCTTCAAATAACTTAAAAACTAATGAGTCTTCTTTTAAAACAGAAGCTTTGATTTTTAGTATTATAGCTATGTTTATAACACTATATACTTATCAGGCCCTTCATGGTGGCTTATACGGTAAATTGTACAATTTATCAAAAATACCAAAGATTGAAATTTTAAATGCACATCTCAAAAAAAATGGTGAGTTAAATTTAACTATTTATCGCACAAATGGTCCTGATACTTACGGTGCTTTTATTGAAGAAATAGCTCTTCTTGATGAAAAAGGCAAGGTAGTTGAAACAATAAATCCAAACAATCAAAATTTATTTAAAAATGATATAAAAAATTTTTACTTTAATAAAATTGAACCAAACAAATTTTCACTTGTTGTACCACTTGGAGCAAAAGCCACAATAAATATCAAGCCAACAGGCAACATATCACTTAAAAAAGGTTATTATACATTAGAGTTAACCGATGTTAGCGGTTTGAAATGGTCTAAGAAAATAAACTTAGATTAAAACTAATATCACAAGCTTGCTCAATTAATTGGGCAAGCTTGTCTATACCTTTATGATATGTAGATGATGTTTTAATGTATTTTATGTTTAATGTTTCAATGGCTTTTTTTGTTTTAGCAAGATGAGATTGGCTTGCTTTATCTATTTTTGTAAGCACAATTACAGTACTTAAATTATTATACTTAAGCCAATTTAAAAAAATCTCATCGCTAGGCATTATTGATATCTTTGTATCTATGAGCAAAAAAATCAACCGCAACATATTGGCATTTAGCAAATAGTTTTCTATAGGTTTTTGCCAGGCATTGACCATGGATTTTGAACGCTTTGCAAAACCATACCCTGGCAAATCAACAAGGTAAAATTTTTCATCAACCAAAAAAACATTTATTGTTGTGGTTTTTCCTGGAGTTTTGCTTACTTTAGCTATTTTTTGATTTAAAATAGCATTTATCAGCGAAGATTTACCTACATTACTTCTTCCACAAAAAACAAACTGAGGTAATTCAAGCCTTGTGGGAGCTTCTAAAAAGCTACCCACAAATTTTACTTTTTTAAAATAAGCTTGTTTCATACCTCATGGATTGCTTTTGCTATTAGATCACCCATTTGTGCTGTGTTGACCTTTTTATCTGAGTTTGTTGCAATATCTGGCGTTCTATAACCCATCTTTAAAACCAAACTAACAGCATCTTCAACGCATTTTGCTTCTTTATCAAGCTTAAGACCATATTTTAAAAGCATTGCAAGTGATTCAATCTGAGCTATTGGATTTGCAATACCAAGCCCTGCAATATCTGGAGCAGATCCATGTATTGGCTCAAACAATCCAACCTTGCCTCCCACAGATGCACTGGCAAGCATACCAATAGAACCTGTTAACATACTTGCTTCATCACTTAGTATATCACCAAATATGTTACCAGTTACAATTACGTCAAATTGCTTTGGGTTTCTAACAAGTTGCATCGCAGCATTATCAACATACATGTGATTTAGCTCTACATCGGGGTAATCTTTGGATACATCTATTACTATATCACGCCAGAATTGTGATACTTCAAGAACATTTGCTTTATCTACACTTGTTAATTTTTTTCTTCTTTGTCTTGCGATTTCAAATGCGAGTTTGGCTATGCGTCTGACCTCTTCATCTGTGTAAACCATTGTATTGAAAGCTTTTTTTCTATCTTGGCTAAAACCCCTTGGCTCGCCAAAATAAATCCCCCCCGTTAGTTCTCTAACTACAATTAAATCAATTCCTTCAATGACTTCTCTTTTAAGCGTTGATGCATCGACAAGCTCATTAAATACCTTTGCAGGCCTTAAATTTGCAAAAGCGCCTAAAGCTTTTCTGATTCCCAAAAGACCTGCTTCCGGCTTTAAATGATGTGGCAGGTTTTCCCATTTTGGACCACCTACAGAACCAAAAAATAACGCATCGGTTGACAATATCGTATCAATTGTTTCTTGTGTTAGCGGTACTCCAAATTTATCAATTGAACAGCCGCCTACATCCACATACTTATACTCAAAAGTATGATTAAATTTCTTTGCTACTTCTTCTAAAACCTTAATGCCTTCCTTTACAATCTCTGGACCAATGCCATCGCCTTCCATTACGGAAATTACAAATTTACTCATTTTAAGCTCCTTTTTGAATCATTTTTTTTGCATAATTAAACAAACCGCCGCTTTCAATCAACTCTTGCATGAATTCTGGTATAGCTGTTGCCTGGTATGTTTCGTTTTTTGTTTTATTGAAAATTTTACCAGTTTTTGTATCTATTTCTAAAATATCACCTTCACTGATTTTGTCTGTTTCGGGTAACTCTAAAATTGTTAAACCTATATTAAAAGCATTCCTGTAAAATATCCTTGCAAATGACTTTGCTATAACGCAGGATATACCAGCTGCTTTTATAGCAATAGGTGCATGTTCTCTAGATGAGCCGCTTCCAAAATTAAAACCTGCAACAATACAATCACCTTTTTGCGCTTTTTTTACAAAATCTGGATCTGCATCTTCCATACAATGTTTGGCAAGTTCAGCTTCATCAGAAGTATTTAAATACCTTGCAGGTATAATTAAATCTGTATCAATATTATCTCCAAATTTCCATACTTTTGCAACAATCATTTTATCACCTCAACTGGATTTATTATTTTTCCTGCTACAGCGCTTGCTGCAACAACAGCTGGATTGGCAAGATAAACAAAAGATTTAGGCGATCCCATTCTGCCAACAAAATTTCTATTAGATGTTGACACTGCAACTTCTGAGTCAGCCAAAATACCCATGTGTCCACCAAGACATGGTCCACATGTAGGTGTGGATATAACAGCTCCTGCTTCTAAAAAGATATCAAATAAACCTTCTTTCATAGCTTGCTTGTAAATCTCAACAGTTGCAGGTATAATAATTAAGCGCACATATTTTGCCACTTTGTTGTTTTTTAAAATTTCAGCCGCAATTCTTAAATCACTTATGCGACCATTTGTACATGAACCAATAAAAGCCTGATCTATTTTTATATCTTCTTTAATCTCGCTTATGCCTTTAGTGTTTTCTGGCAAGTGTGGAAAAGCTACTTGTGGTTCAATATTTGAAGCATCAAATTCATATATTTTTACATATTGGGCATCTTCGTCGCTTTTGAGTATCTCATAATCTGCAATATTTCTTTCTTTTAAATAATTAATTGTGGTTTCATCAGCTTCAATAATACCGTTTTTTCCACCTGCTTCTATTGCCATATTGCACATTGTCATCCTATCATCCATAGGTAACTCACTAATTGCGCTACCGCAAAATTCCATAGATTTATAAAGTGCACCATCAACACCAATTGTGCCAATTATTTTAAGTATAAAATCTTTACCGCCAACCCACTTATTTCTTTTTCCATTGATAATAAATTTAATGGATTCTGGAACTCTAAACCATGATTTACCTGTGGCGAAAGCAAAACCTACATCAGAACTTCCCATACCTGTTGCAAATGCACCAAAAGCTCCATGCGTACAAGTGTGTGAATCTGCACCTACTATTAACATACCAGGTTTAATATACCCCTGTTCAGGCAAAAGCGCATGCTCTATTCCCACCTCTCCTGATTCCCAATAATGCTTTATGTTGTTTTGTTTGACAAAATCTCTCATAATTTTACACTGGTTTGCAGAATTTATATCTTTATTTGGTGTAAAATGATCAGGAATTAGCGCAATTTTATCTTTGTTTGCTATTACACCTCCCAAATCATTAACAAATTTTATAACAATAGGTGCTGTAACATCATTTGCAAAAGCTAAATCTACATCAGCCAATATAATCTCTCCTGGCTTTACAAAATCTTTTTTTGCGTGTTTTGCAAGAATTTTTTGACTAATTGTCATTTTTTCCATTAACCCCTCCTATACCTATATCAAAACTTTTAATGTAGTTTTCTATGCTCTTTAATTCTTTTATATTTTTTTCTTCTTCAATTTTTATAACTTCTTTATCGCCTTTTGATAAAGCTTGTATTTCTTTTTCTAATTCTTCTATTCTATGCAATAAGTATCTAAATAATTTACCTTCAACATCAGGTAATTTTGTATGATCAAAATCTTTCCTTTCTTCTGCAGGTTCTTTCTTAATAATTTTACCAGGTACGCCAACAACTGTTGAATTATCTGGCACTTCTCTTACCACCACGCTATTTGAGCCAATCTTAGAATTATCTCCAATCTTAAATGCACCCAAAATTTTAGCACCACTTCCTACAACAATATTATTTCCAAGCGTTGGATGCCTTTTTACTTTTTCCAGGCTCGTACCGCCAAGCGTTACACCCTGATACAGCGTAACATTGTCTCCAATTTCTGCAGTTTCACCAATTACTACACCCATACCATGATCAATAAAAAAATTTTTTCCAATTTTAGCAGCAGGATGAATCTCAATACCTGTTAAAAATCTACTTACATGCGATGTAAATCGAGCAATTAACTTTAAATTTTTATTCCATAAATAATGCGAGAATCTATGCATCCACAAAGCATGAAGACCAGGATAACACAATACTACTTCTGGTATGCTTCGCGCTGCTGGATCTTTTTCAAAAATATTATTTATATCTTGTTTTGCTTGTTCAATAATTTTTGTTTTTTTTCCAAAATAAATACCCACAGCAACAATAGGTAAAGTTAGCAAAAACTTTTTTCTCATAATTGATTCCACTCCTGCAAAATTTGTTTTTGTAAATCAATCATTGCTTCATAATCTTTTATATTATCGTGTGAATAACCCAATAGATGCAAAAAACCATGCGCAATTAAAAATAATAAAAAATCTCTTTCATTCATTTTAGCTTTTTGAGCTTCTTTTTTTGCTACTTCACAACATATAGCAATATCGCCAAGTATAGTATCATTATAACCATAAAAAGACAATACATCTGTAGCAGTATTTTTTTTTCTGTATTGTTTATTTAATTCTTTTATTTTATCAGCATCACAAAACAAAATGTTAATTTCTTTTTTTTGTGAAATATTGAATTTTTTATACAAAAAATCAAGGAATTTTTTAAAATATAATTTGTTATTTACGCCACACTCATCAATTATTGTTTTCATTTATATTTTATCCTGTGATGGAAAATACCTATAAGTACATTAACAAAACTATCAACAATTAGATTTAATTCTCTTAAAGATAAATCAGATTCATCCAATTGTCCATCTAAAAAAATCTCGTTTGTTAAATTTTTAACGTAATTTTTTAAATGCGTAACAGTAGGTTCGTTTAAGTTTTTTGTAGCTGCCTCAACTTTGTCTGCAAGCATAACAATACCAGATTCTTTGGATTGAGGTTTTGGGCCAGGATAGCGGAAATCTTCTTCGTTAGGGTTTAAACCCATTTCTTTTGCTTTGTCATAAAAGTACTTAACAATCATTGTTCCATGATGCTGTTCTATAATGTCAATAATTTGAGAACCAAGCCTGTATTTTTTTCCAATTTCAACACCATCCTTTACATGGTTTTTAATAATTAAGCTGCTTACATATGGCATAAGTCTATCGTGGGGATTTTCTATATCAAATTGATTTTCAATAAAATATGTAGGTTTTCTTACTTTTCCAATGTCATGATAATATGATCCTACTTTTGCAAGCAACGAGTTTGCACCAATTGCCTGACAGGCTGCTTCAGAAAGGCTTGATACAACTATACTGTGGTGATAAGTTCCAGGGGCTTTTATTGCTAATTCTTTGAGTAATGGATGATTTAGGTTTCCAAGTTCGACAAGCTTTACATTCGTTGCTATATCAAATAACCATTCAAAAATTGGAAGTATACCGCTGATAATTATAGCTGTTAAAATACCATTTAGCGCACCCAATCCAATGCTAATTAATGTTACAGTATTAAATAAATTATTACTCTGTAACATATAAAATATGAGTATAAGCACAACATTAATCAGAGATATTATAAAACCTACTTTAACAATACCGCCTCTATTTCTATTTCCAACAAGGTATACACTTGCAACTGCACTATCCAAAAATGAATAAATAAAGACCATAAACCTCAAACTATTATCTACAGTAATAGAAGCTAAAATAACTGTAATTAACGAAATAGAAATTGAATATTTAAAACCTACAAGCAAAACACCTAGAATTGAAGCTACAGCAAAAGGTACTAGATAAAGTAAAACACTTTTTGGAAAGTCAGGCGAGTAATAACCCACAATTACTGACAAGAAGTAAAATACCTTTATTAAAATTATTTGTAAAAGTACAATAGTGCCAGTTATTACAATTAATTTCTTGTATGGAATTTTTTCTGTAGGCCTGAGTTTTTTATAAACAAATGCTGAAGTTACAAAAAAAACGGCCAATATTAAAATAATTCCAATTAAATCTAAAAACCTGTTTTTAACCTCAAATAAAGAATTTAATGCTTTTAACTTTACATAAGCGTTCTTATCTATTATGTCACCTTCTCTAACAACTACTTCGCCTTTGGATAACTTTAGATAAACGGGAGCTATTTTTTCTCTTGCTTGTTTTTTAAGTTCTTGAGTTTTTTCTGAATTATAGAAAGCATTTGGCTTAACTAAAGAAAAAACAAAATCTATAATCAGTTTTCTAAGATCTGAGTTTGGCACTGACCAGTGCAATTTATCATACGATAGAGCTTTAGCCGTATTCAAATCAATAAATTTCTCTGTATTAGTCTCTAATCTGCTGGTTCTTAACTCTGTGTTGTATATCAAAATCTGATTTTTTACATACTGGTAATCCGATGGTCCAGATAAAACATAATATCTGTTAATATCTTTTAATATTGTGTTTGTAAACCTTAGTATTATACTTTTATTTTTTAAAATTTTATTAAAAGTATCCAGGTCTAAATTTATATCTAAATCCTGGTTGAATTTTTTTAAAGCAAGCGTTTTATCTTTTATATTAGCTATATCATTAAATGCAGTGTATATTTTATTATATAAATTATCGTACAACTCAGGATTATAGTAAAAAACATTAGGCACAGCTTCTTCTGCTTGTTTGATTTTTGCATGTGTAGCATAGGGATCTTCAACTAACATAGATACATTTGAACGAATGGTTTTTGGCGCAACATCTCCAATTTTTAGCGAACTGATACCGAGTTTACTTTTTGGAACTATTAAAAAAACAATTAAAATAAAAAACACTATGGCTAGTAAAAATTCATTTGTAATTAAATGTTGATATTTGTCAAAAAGTGTTTTCGCTTTCTTGATTATTTTTATCTCTTTTTTCATATGCTTCAACTATTTTCGATACTATTGGGTTTCTCAATACATCTTCCCTTTTAAAATCAACAAAGCCAATTGATTCTAAATTTAGTTTTCTAAGCAAACTCACTGCATCAGCCAGACCACTTTTTACATTGTGCGGCAAATCAATTTGTGTAATATCACCCGTTATTACAACTTTCGAATCAAAGCCCGTTCTTGTCAAAAACATTTTCATCTGACTTACAGTTGTATTTTGAGCTTCATCTAAAATTATAAAAGCATTGTTAAGCGTTCTACCTCTCATGTAGGCAAGTGGTTCTATTTCAATTTTGCCTTGTTCAATTAACTTTAGCGCAAGTTCAGTTTCAATACAGTCATAAATGGCATCATATAATGGTTTCATATAAGGATTAATCTTTTCATATAAAGTTCCAGGTAAAAATCCAAGCTTTTCACCAGCTTCTACTGCTGGTCTTGTTAGTATTATTCTTTTAACTTTTTTTTCAAGTAGAGCATTAATAGCAGCAAAAACAGCTAGGTACGTTTTTCCTGTGCCAGCAGGGCCAATCCCAAATGTAATTGTATTTTTTTCAATAAGTTCTAAGTATTTTGCTTGATTAACATTTTTTGGCAATATCGCTTTTATTTTTGCATGAGTTTTTGGAGGATTAAAAACAGCTTTTGCATTTAGTGTATTGTTATTGTCAAGCTCTGAAATTAAGCTATCTATGGCATTTTCCCCTACAAGAATACCCTTATCCACCATATCATTGATATTTTTTAAATAATTGTAAGCAAGCTGTATATTTTTATCGCTACCTTTTATCAGAACCTCACCTCCCCTAAAAACAATAAAAACATTAAGCTTTTTCTCAACTTTTTTTAATGTATCTTTACGGTTATATAAAACATTACCTAAATATGCTGGATCACTTAATACAAGTCGTTTTTCCATATTACTCCCATTCAATAGTTGCTGGTGGTTTATTGGATATATCCAATACCACCCTATTTACATGTGACACTTCATTTATTATTCGTGTTGAAATACCATTTAAAACATCATATGGCAAATACGTCCAATTAGCCGTCATACCATCTAAGCTCTCCACTACTCTTAATACTATTGTGTAATCATAAGTTCTTTTGTCACCCATAACACCTACACTTTTTAAATCAAGCAAAACTCCGAATGCTTGCCAAACTTTATCGTAAAATCCGCTTTTTTTTATTTCTTCTACTATTATATCATCTGCCTGTCTTAAGATTTCAAGCTTTTGCTTTGTTACCTCACCTATTATCCTTATTGCCAGACCAGGACCAGGAAAAGGATGCCTGTTAACAAAAGAATCATCAAGATTAAGCTGTTTTGCAAGTTGCCTTACCTCATCTTTAAATAAAAACCTAAAAGGTTCAATAAGTTTGAATTTTAAATCTTTTGGCAATCCTCCCACATTGTGGTGACTTTTTATTACATCAGATGGACCTTTAACAGATACGCTTTCGATAACATCAGGATATAATGTACCCTGAGCTAAATACTCAATGTCACCTAATTTTAACACAAAATCTCTAAATACGTCAATAAAAGTATGACCTATAATCTTACGTTTTTGTTCTGGATCTTTTACATTTTTTAGTCTTGTTAAAAACAATTCACTTGCATCAATATAGTTTATTTTAATTCCTAATTTTTCAAAAGCCTTTTGTACGCTTACCTCTTCGTTTTGGCGCAAAAGCCCATTATTTATGAAAACAGGTATAACATTATCACCTATTGCTTTATTTAGTAATACTACCAAAACAGAAGAATCCACTCCACCTGATATTGCACATAAAACTTTATTGTCTTTTACTTCTTGTTTTATATCGTATATAGCCTTTTCTAAAAAATCACTCATATTCCAATCTTTTTTTATACCGCATATACGAGAAACAAAATTTTCAAGAATAATATTGCCATTTTGAGTATGGGAAACTTCTGGGTGAAATTGGATTGCCCATATTTTTTTGTCCAAATTTCTAATAGCAGCATATGGTGAATTTTGCGTATGCGAAATTGTTTCAAAACCTTCTGGCAATTTATCAATTCTATCTGCATGCGACATCCATACTATATTTTCATTTTTTATATTAAAAAATAAATCATCCTGTTTATCAATATAGATTTTTGCATAACCGTATTCTCTTTTTTGAGCCCATGCAACTTTTCCTTCAAACTTTTCTGCTACAAGTTGCATACCGTAACATATTCCAAGTATTGGTACATTTAATTCATAAATAGAATTATCTGGTTTTGGTGCATTTTTTTCGTAAACACTAAAAGGCGATCCTGACAAAATTATACCTTTTATGTTGCCGCTTGGTTTTGCATTGTATGGTAAAATCTCGGCATAATATCCCATCTGTCTTATGCGTCTTGCGATTAGTTGAGTATATTGAGATCCAAAATCCAAAATTACTAAACTCAATTTTCTCCTCCAATAACACAATCTGCAACCCAAACACTTGGGCTACCCACAGAACCAGTAAAATATAGGTCATTAGCTACTGTCATTATTTTATTTAAAATATTATAAAAATTATCAGAAAATGTTGAAGCTTTTATATAGTGAGCCTTTTGGCCAGATTCAATTAAAAACCCATTTACGCCTAGCGAAAAATCGCCACTTACAGGATTTGCCATATGCATTCCCATTATCTCTGTTATGTAAAAACCGTCAATGCTATCAAATAAATCTTGTAAGCTTTTATCAGATGGTTTTAAATAAAAATTAGCAGGGCCAACCTTAATTGGGTTTACAAAACCATAACGTCTTGCATTTGCCGTATTTTGACTTTTTAATTTATTACTGGTGTAAGTGTTATGTAAGAATGTTTTTAATTCTCCATTTTCAACTACTATTGTAGGTGTTTTTTTAATTCCTTCTTCATCAACAAAAAACTTTATACCACCTTTTGCAAAAATATCGTCTATTATGCTTATTGAACTCGAAAATGCCCTTTTGCCTAATTCTAACTTTGTAGTTTTGTCAATAACGCTTTGCGCGCTAAAAATATTAAAAAAGTACCTAAGCATGTAAGACATTACTTCATTGGATAGTATAACGCTTAACTTTTTTGTAGAAAAACTTGATGGTGATAATTTTTCTATTGCTCTGATAGACGCAGTTTTGGCAATATTTTCAAAATCAATTTCATCTAAACTAAAACCTTTTTGATCATACCAGCCTATTTCTTCTATCTTGTCTTTGGCAAGAACACTTACCTGAGCATCTACTGTGTTGTAAGCCTGATGAGATTTAAGACCATATGAATTCATTAACCAGATATGTTTTTCAATTGTATTTATAGAAGAAGATTTAACATTTTGTATGCGCTTATCTGCATTTTTAGCAATTGAACTCATCTCGTATACTGCATCTTTGATTTTTGTTTCATCAAATAAGTTTATCTCACTAAAACTTAACTCTTCATTTAATTGTGGTAAAATTTGCACATCAATTTTTTTCGAAAAACCTATAGATGATGCATTATCTATCAAACGTTCAATGCTTTTTTCATCATTTACAGTAGAATTTACAAAAAATACAAATTTGCCTTTTACTAGTCGCAAAGCAACGCCTATTGTTTCAGTTAAACCCTTCGAAAAATCAGTTTCATTTTTTAAATCAAACGATTTTTCTAGGATTTTTTCAATGTATATTTCGCATTGGCTAAAACCTTTACTTTTTGAATAATCTAGTAATCTTTCAGCAAGTTCAAACACTCAACCCCCTTTTTTCTAAGTAATTGCCCATGATTTTGGTATAAAAATTTTATAGTACAAATCCATTGCATACCTATCTGTCATACCAGATATATAATCAGCAACAGATTCTTCCTTTGTAGATCCATACTGTGGTATTAAATCTATATGTTCCATAAAATATTCAAACAAATCACTGATTACTTTAGAACTTTTTGATATTTCACTTTGTATTACATCTGACATATATACATTTTCAAATAAAAAATCTCTTAATTCACTTAAACATTCAAGTATATCATTTTCCATTAAAATTTGCTGATAATTAGACTCTTTTGTCTGTTTTATAACACTATTTACCATTGTAGTTATTCTTTTTGAGTGTGTATCACCAAGAACACTTGAAAGTCTCTGTGGTATCTTATCTATAATTTTTGCACGCTGCGCATCATCAATATCGTGATTTACATAAGCAATAATATCTGCTATGCGTACAATTTGTCCTTCGAGGGTAACAGCAGAATTTTTTTTATCAAGCAAAATATCGCCCCTGCCTTTTGAGTGTTTTACTATACCGTCTCTAACTTCGTATGTTAGGTTTAAACCTTTACCATCTTTTTCCAATACATCTACTACTCTTAAACTTTGAAACCAATGTTTAAATTTGCCATGCGTTTTTTTATTTAAAACGGTTTCACCTGCATGACCAAAAGGCGTATGACCCAAATCATGAGCTAAGCTTATTGCTTCTGTAAGTGTTTCGTTAAGCTCTAAAGCAACAGCAATAGTCCTTGCTATCTGAGATACTTCAAGTGTATGTGTCATGCGTGTTCTATAATGATCTCCAAGTGGAGAAAAAAATACTTGGGTCTTATGTTTTAATCTGCGAAACGATTTTGAGTGAATTATTCTATCCCTATCTCGCATATAATCAGTTCTGACATCGTCTTTTTCTTCTGGTTTTAGTCTGCCTTTTGTTTGGCTTGATTTTGCAGCAAATTCACACAAATAGAGTTCTTCGTTTTTTTCTATACGCTCCCTTATATTCAATCAACCTCCAAAAAGCGTTTAACAAAATCAAGCCAACAATACTCGTTGTGATCCACAAAACATGTATCTTTTTTTATATAAAATTGAGCTTTTGACATAAGTCCTACAACAAATGCATCTTGTGCACATATTGTCGTTTTAATGTCTTGTAAATCCTGTGTCTCTAAAATTAAATAAGCGCTTAGATTTTCTATATCTTCTATAACCACTGAGTTAACTTTTATACCAAGCGCATTCACAAAACCCAAAAAAACCTCATATATGGTCTTTTTTGGTACATAAGTTTGATAAACTAATAAATTTACAAGTCTTGCGCGCTCTTGTGATAAAGAAAAAGCATAAAAATCGCCATTTTCATCTTCGAATATAATTTGTGCTTGCTTTTGATCATCACTCATTATTAAATCAGTAAATTCTAATTTATACATATCTCACCATTAAAACTATGCTTATTAATTTTAGTTATTTTTACATTAACAATGTCACCTTCTTTTAAATTAAAATAAGTATTGTCTATATTTACTATTTTATTTGTTCTTGTTCTTGCTTGCATTTGATTTGAAATCTTTGCTTTGGATTCAATTAATACTTCATGCTCGCTGTTGAGATAGCTTTTATTTATTTGTTCGCTTATTTTTGATTGTAAATTCTGTATAATATTCAATCGTTTGGCTTTCTCTTCATCGCTAACCTGATTTGGCATCAAAGAAGCTTTTGCAAATGGCCTATTAGAATACTTAAAAGAATAAATTTCATCAAATTTTATTTCTTCTAAAGCTTTAATTGTTTGTTTAAAATCATCCTCTGTTTCCATTGGAAAACCAACTATGATATCACTTGTAATAGAACCTTTTGGGTTATATTTTCTAAAATATTCTACCTTTTTTGCAAACTCTTTAAAGGTATATTTTCTTCTCATTAATCTTAGCACTCTATCTGAGCCAGATTGAAGTGGCAAGTGTAGGTGCTCGCAAACTTTATCCAGCTGAGACATTGCTATTGCCAAATCTTCACTAAAATCCTTTGGATGAGATGTTACAAATCTTATTCTTTTTAATTTGTCAATTTTGTTTATCATTTCCAATAACCTAATAAAATTTACTCCATCAAAATTATATGAATTAACATTCTGACCTAATAATATAACTTCTTTTGCGCCATTTTCAACTACATTATTTATTTCTTGTAAAATATTTTTGTATGATCTTGATATTTCCCTTAAACGTGTGTATGGTACCACGCAATATGTACAAAAATTATTGCAACCATAAATTATATCAATATATGCTGTTGGTTTTTTTAAATGTCCAAATATATAATCTGGATTTATAATTTGATTAGATACAAAAATAGCTTTAAAATCTCTTAAATCTTTATTAAAAAAGTTTTTAAAATCGTAAATTGATGTTGTACCTAAAACAACGTCTGATATTTTAGAAAGTTTTTCTGGATAAATTTGCGCAACACAACCCATAGCAACTACTTTTGCTTTTTTGTTTATATTTTTAATTCTTCCAATCTCGCTAAAAATTTTTTTTTCTGATTTTTCTCGAACAGCACAAGAATTTACAATAATAACGTCGGCTTCTTTTAGATTTGATTTTTCAAAACCGCTTTCCTGCAATATCGATTCAATTTTTTCTGAATCTCGTTCATTCATTTGACAACCAAACGTTTTAATATAGTACTTCATCATCATTTCTTACCTTTTTGAAATATATCTACCCAATAATTTTGTTGTTTTAATGTAGTTGAAAATACATGTCTTCCATCATTTTTTGACACAAAATACAAATAATCCGTTTTAGCAGGATAAAATGCAGCTTTTAGAGATTCATAACTCACAGAACATATTGGTGTTGGGGGTAAGCCTTTGTGCATGTATGTATTATATTTATTCTCTCTATTTTCTAGATCTTTTAGTGTTAATTTTCCATTAAAATCTTTTATCCCATATATAACAGAAGAATCGATTTGTAAAAGCATACTTTTTTTAAGCCTATTGTATATAACGCTTGCAATTAACGGTCTTTCAGAATTAACTTTTGCTTCTTTTTCAACCATAGATGCAATTATTACTTTATCATATAAACTTTTATCAATACGATTAAAGTCTGCAAAATCCGAAAAATCTTTTTTAAATAACTCAAACATAAGCTTTATTAAAACAGATGGAGTTTCTTTTTTTTCAACAAAATAATCGCCTGCACCTAAAAAACCTTCCATATTTGGTGCATGATAGCCAAGTAATTTATAAGCATATGATTTAGAGTTTGCTAATTTGTAAAATTCATTACCATCTAGGCCAAGTCGATTAAGTCTATGTGCAATACTTTTTATATCAAAACCTGGTGGTATAGAAAATATGACATCATTTTTGTTTTCTCCAATAAGCTCATTTAGCGTTTGTTTTGGTGAATTGTTTGTATAAAAAACATGAACGCCTGATTTTATATCTTTGGATTTACCGGACAAACGTACATAATAATAAAACCAATCGTATCTTTTTATAATGTTTTGCCTTTGCAATTCTTCAGATATAGATAAAACCGATTGATTTGGAACAATAATTACATAAACCTTTTTTTTGATATTTGAATTGGGCTGATTTATGAAATTTTGAAAAGAAAAAATAGCATAAATAACAAATATAACCGAAATAAAAAGTAAAACTGTATTAATTATAATTAGTTTTTTGAGTCTTTTCATCAAACTCCACTTCAAAACAAATCAAATAATCACAATACAACAAAAAACTCCTTGCAATAACAGCCGCTTGTTAGTATAATGTCACTCGATGAAAAAAGCAACAATTTTGATTGTCTTTCTTATCCTACTATTTTTTTCCAATGCATTAAGTCTAACATTAAATTCGATAAATATAGTAAAAATTTCTCAAACAAAACAAACAATCATACTTAAGTTTGATAATCTTGAAAATTACACATACATAAGACTTTCAAATGAACTTTTTTACATTGGAACAAATAATTGCGAGGTTAAAGCAAATTTAAAACCCGGATATAATATAGAAAACATTATCTTAAAACAACTTCCAAATCAAACACGTATTTATTTTAAGCTAAATAAAGATTATAAATACAATATTAATTTATCAAAGATAAATAAAAACACTCTTATAATAAACTTGATTTCATCAGACACCTCACAAAGCGATGACAATACAATCAAAACCGCACAAACTAATTCAACTCAAACTGCAAATAACATACCTATGATAATAACTCCGGTAAAACCGCCATCCTATAATCCAAAAAATATAACTATAGTGCTTGATCCAGGTCATGGTGGAAAAGATTCTGGAGCAGTAGGTATAGGAGGGCTTCAAGAAAAAGATGTAGTTTTAAATATAGCAAAATACTGCGCAGAAATTTTAAGAGAAAAAGGCTTTAAAGTAGTTATGACGCGAGATAGTGATGTATTTATTCCTCTTTTACAAAGAGTAAAAATTGCAAATGACGCTAAAGCAGATCTATTTGTATCAATTCATGCTAACGCTTCACTAGATCCATCCGCTAAAGGCATGGAAATATTTTTTTTAAATGCTACTAGTAATCAGAAAGCTTTAAGAATAGCTGCTGTAGAAAACGATGTTCCAATTGAACAGATGGGAACAATTAATAAAATTATAATTTCTTTAATAAATCAGGCCAAACTAAAAGAATCAGCAATTCTTGCTAAAGACGTTGATGAATCAATCTATTCTATTGCAAAACCAACATACCCTGGCTTAATAAATCGTGGTATCGATCAAGCACCATTTTATGTGCTTGTAGGTACAAATTGCCCTTCTATACTAATTGAAACATTATTTATAACAAATCCACAAGATAATAGTTATTTAAAAGATACCAATTATCAACAAACTATAGCAAAAGGCATTGCGTTGGGCTTGATAAAGTATCTAGATACAACAAAATCAATTGACAAATAAACACTTTGATATATATTAAATTGTAGGCAAGTAGGTGGGGGGTCGCTGGTTTAAAACCAGAGGAAAGTCCAGGCTCTATCGGATCAAAGCGCCCCTAAAAAGGGTTGGAGTAATCCACAGGAAAGCGCAACAGAAAAGAAGTTGCTTAAAAAGTGATTCACTTTTTAAGCAAAAAGTGAAATGGTGAGGTAAGAGCTCACCGCACAACCAGTAATGGTTGTGGCATTGCAAGCCCCGCTTAGAGCAAGACCAAATAGGGAGATTGGCCTGATCCGAGCCTATAATCTCCGGGTAGGTCGCTTAGATAAATGACCTCCAAAGGATTTATTCCTTTACAGAACCTGGCTTATAGCCTGCTTGCCTTACTCTTCTTTTTTATATGCAAGCGCTTGTTTAAAGTGAACAAGTTTGAGCTTTGTGTTTAATCTGGAAATAGATTCTGTAGCTCCTAAAAATAAATATCCATTTTTATTTAAAATATCATTGTAAATTTTATCTATTACTTTTTGTCTTGATTCATTATTAAAGTAAATCAGTACATTTCTTAAGAAGATAATATCCATTTTACCAATAGTAGATAAGTCTTTGTTGTCTACTAGATTCACTTGTTTATATGTTACTTTATTTTTAACAAAATCTTTTATTTTATAAGTATTTTTTTCAATATCAAAATACTTTTGCTTTATAGCAGGCGTAAGCTCTTTTAATGCATAATCATTATAAACGCCAATTTTAGCTTTTTCCAAAACTTCTTGACTAATGTCTGATGCAAGAATTCTAGCAGGTATATTATTGCCATATTTTTCAGTTAAAGCAATTACTAAAGTATAGGGTTCTTCTCCAGTTGAGCATGCAGCACTCCATATATTTAGTATAGGTTTATAATTTAAAAGTTCATTCACAACAATTAAAAAGACTTCTATTTGCTGTGCGTGTCTGAAAAAATAAGTTTCATTTATTGTTATTGCATCAAATAGATAAAACAATTCATTTTTATTTAATTGTAAAAATTTCAAGTAATCTTCAAAATCTCTTAGTTTGAGTTCTTGTATCCGTCTGCTTAATTTATTTTCAAGTAAATATTTTTTGCTATATTCAAAAAAAATACCAGATTTTTCATAAATAAAATCTCTTAATTTCTCAAAAATCTCAGAGTCCATTTCAGGCATTTAGTATAGCTCCTTAAAGTAAGTCTTTTTTACTTCATCAATTTGCTCAAAAAGTTTGAATGTAAATAAAGCTAAATCGATCTTTTTTGAAATTTTTATATTTGAAGTTATAATTTTCCATCCTTCTTGATCTTCCATTGAAAATTTTGAGTAATTGCCACCAAAACCTATACCTTCAGAATAGGTCAGTAAATCTGCAACAGATACAATGGATGCCATTATTTGATTTTTTGCCTTTTGGGGCGTATGATGGTTCACTACCGCATCAATAAGATCTTCAGGTAAATCCCATCGCTTTAATAATTTTCCTGCTAAATCACAGTGCGTTATTCCAAAAAGCTCTTTTTCTGACTCATAAAATGATTTATTGCTTTTATAAGCATTGTTTAAAATCATATCAAAATCTTCTTGGTCATACAAATCTAATATTACTTTGCCTATATCGTGTATTACGCCTGCAGAAAATTCTAAACCTCCACTTTGAAAGTTTAAAATATTAGAGATAATTTTTGCTGTTATACCACAACCAAATGAATGATCCAAGAATTGATTTGTATTGAATCTTTTGCTAACAGGAAACTTTTTTATAGTTGAAAGTAAAGCTGAAGCTATAACTATATTTTCTATTTGTACAAAACCTAATAAATTAATAGCATGAATCAAAGAAGAAACTTTTCCATGTAAACCATAAAATGGAGAGTTTGCGGTTTTTAATATTTGAGAAACCAACGTAGGATCTTTCTGTATAAGATCATATAAATTTTTTGCAGATGTAGATTCTTTTCTTAATAAATAAGTAATTTCAAGTGCAATTTGTGGAAAAGCCGGTAAATTTTCAATAGAATCTAAATTATTATATAGTTTTTCTACATTATTCATTGTCTGACCTGCTTATTTTGTTTTTCATTATACTTTTCATTTAAGTCATATATTATGCTATCAATTAAATCTTGTTCATCTTTTGTTAGGTTGTTTTTTGTTTTTTCTTTAAGCATTTCCAGTAATTCAATACTTGCTTTTGCCATATCTAAGTCAATTTTTTTTGTATTATCAAACGGATCTTCCACTATACCAAGCTGAACATAAGCACCACCTGCCACAGACAATATAAATTCTTCAAATGTCATTTAATCCTCCGTGTAAGTTACCTTAGATGTAGATGTTTCATAAACACTAACACTATAAAGCATGCAGTCTTTTATGTGAGGTTTTAATGTTTCAAAAATATATTTAGCAATCATTTCAGAGGTGGGATTTGTTTTAGAAAAATAATCAATTTCATTTAAGTATCTGTGGTCTAGCGTTGACAATATTTCTTTTAAGTATTTTTTTAATTCTTTGAAATCAATACCTATGTAGATTTGATTTAATTTTTTACATCTAACAACAACTTCTACCTTAAAGTTATGGCCATGCAAATTCTCACATGCTCCACGATAATTATTTAATCTATGAGCAGCACAAAAATCACTTTCAACGCATATTTCAAACATGTCGACATCCTTCAATGCTACTAAAGTGATATCCTACAAGACCGCTTGGAATTTTAGGATAAAAATATGTTGATTTTTGAGGAAATGTGAGATTATTTTTTGTTATCTCAAATAATGACTCATAAGTAACAGGCTTTAACAAAAAACCAACTACAGCTTCTTTTCTATCCACGCTTTTTATAACTTCTTCTTTAGAGTGTGCGTAACCTGAAATTTCGTTACTTGCAATATCTTCATCACTTAGATTTAGCATTTTTTTAAATACTATATTTTCAAAAAGCTTAACATCGAGTTTGTCTATTAAATCTTTCGAATTTTTATCAATATATTTCAAATAAGTAAACTTACCATCATACATGACTATATCATAGTCAAAATCATCGCTTATTTCAAAATAATTATAAATTTTTTGTCTAAAATCATCAATATTAATTTTTTTTATCAATCTATGAATTGGCATCAAAGCCAATCCATCATTTTTGTCCACAAAAAATACAAGTGCATATTCACTCCCTGCCTTTTTTTGTCCAACTTTATTGTAATAATTTCTGATAGATAAGCATGTTTCATACCTATGGTGTCCATCAGCTATAACTAATGTTTGGTTTTTAATTGATTCTTTTATATGATTTACTATTTCTATGTCATTTATTTTATAAACATTATGAATTTTATCTTCAAAATTAACTTCAAAAAGATTTTGTTTTTTGCAATTTTTCACAAAATTTGATAAATGCTCGTTATTATAAATCATCATTATGGGACAAAACATAGCGTTTGTTGAAGTAATAAGCTTAAACCTATCGATTTTTGGACCCTTAAGCGTTTTTTCATGTGGTTTTATCGAACCACCAAGTTCTTCAAGCTTTAGCGCTCCCAAAAAGCCATAAAGTGTTTTTTTTGTATTATTTATATTATATGTGCAAGTATATGCATAAAATGAACAATCACTATCAAAAATTAGCTTTTCTTGAAAAATCCAGGAATCTAAGATATCTTTAGCATTTTCGTACTTTTTGTCATCTTCGCCTTCTGGCAAAACTATCCTTACTATATTAAAATCGCTTTTTGATAATAGTTGTTTTTTATAATCTTTATCTATAACATCGTATGGTGGACATATGTAAGAATCAATATTTTTTTCTTTAAATAATATCCCTTTAAATGGCTCAATAACAGGCATAATTCCTCCTAATAAATTGGCTTTATATTTTGTAGGCTACATTTTACAAATAAGTTTTTATCTATCCTAAATAAATTTTTTATATCAGGCAATCCATTGTAATTTTGACAATTTTCATTGCAATTATCAAGTCTTTTTACAATATCGTTTATACTATAGCATTGTATTATTTCACCTATAGGTGTTTTTTTCATCACAGCTAAACATTTGCTATCCATACAACTTGCCGCTATTAAATCCATAGAATTTATACAGTAGACTAAGCCGCAAAATTCAAAAAACAAACCCTTTATAGTAGAAAGTGTAACTCTAAGACTACTGTATCTTCCTGGACCAATTGTTACATACAATATTTTGATATCAGAAAAACTCAAATTGTTTTTTTTTAATAAGGTATCAAACGAAGAAACAATTGTAACAGAATGTATGGCTTTTTCTATAAAGATAGAATCAATCAATAATTCATCTTTGAAAAAAGCCATACTAAGCGATTCGGATGATCCGTCAATTGCAAAAGCAATATTATTATTATTTTGTGCTGGCGCTTGCATCAATATTTACAAACGGGTTAAAATTTATTGGCGGTAATACCACAGGTGCCAAACCCATCCTAAGCAATGTAGACTGTACAATTTCTCTAAAATACGGCCAGCTATCAACTAAAACAGTGGAATCAGCAAAAATCTTAAAAATCTCGTCATCCATGGGACCACCTACCTGGAAATCTAAAATGTAAACCGGATTAATCCTGATCAAAACGTCATCAGGGTTATTTTGGAGTGCTACCTTAAAAAAAAATTCCTGAAAAACTCTTACATGATTATCTGCTATAACCTGATAATATGCATTTTTGTCAATAAAAACTTTCGATTCTTCCATTGAAACATTAATTTTTTCATCATCAAAGTTAGCTTCGAGTTTATAAAGTCTAATGCTATGAAAAACTAAATTCGTATTAAGTTTTGTAAATCTTTCCTGAATACTATCTGCCATTGTGCCTCCTAAAAAATATCATTTTCTGTTAAAATTTTTAAACCATACTTAAAAAAATTTACTTTTAATTCTAATGGTTTTTCTTTTACATTCAAAATAATTCCTTTGCCAAAATCCTTATGGTTAATGGTTTCTCCAATCCTATACCTTTTAAGTTGAGTTTTGTTGACAGCTATCTCTTTCAAAAAACGGGATGGTATAAAACTATTGTGAAAATCAGATAAATAATAACTTAAATATAAAGTTTTCTTAGCCCTTGTAATGCCTACATACATTATGCGTCTTTCTTCTTCTATAACTGAATCTTGGTATAAGCTTGGCAAAATACCTTCATTTAGCCCAACAATAAAAACATGATCAAATTCTAAACCTTTAGCTGCGTGGATTGTCATAAGACTTACATTCGGCAAAGATAAATTATTTTCTCCATCTATGCTTTGAGAGTAATCATATAAGCTTGCATTTTCCATAAAAGATTCAATATCCATATTTTTTGCAAATTCAATAAGTTCATCAATATTCGATTGTCTTATATCTTGCCTGTAAAAGTTTTTATCTGAAAACACTTCATCAAATACAAACTTTAAACACTCGCTAATATTACCAAATTCAAGTTTTTTTTGCAAAATTTTTACAAATTCAATAAATCTAGCAACTTTTGCATATTTTTTTTGCGTGAGTGTGCTTGCTGCTATAAATAGGTTTGTATTTAAATCAATTGCTATTTTTTTAATGTCATCTATTGTTTTTAAGCCAATACCTCCAAAATTTCCAATGGAACGGATAAAAGAAACATCATCTTTCTCGTTATACGCAATTTTAATAAAACTTAATATGTCTTTTATTTCTTTTTTATCAAAAAATTTGTGAGCACCGATTTTTTTATAAGCAATACCAAACTGCATAAAATATTCTTCAAAAATCCTTGATAGGTTATTGTTCCTATAAAGAACCGCTACACTTGAATTATCATTTTGCATTAAAATATTTTTTATTTGATTTGATACAAAGTAAGCTTCATCTTTATTTGTTGCAAATTCCTTTATAACAGGTTCTACTCCAGAAATATCAGAATAAAGATTTTTTCCTATACGTGTTTTATTATGTGTTATGATAGTATTTGCAATGTTAAGTATATTTTTTGTTGAGCGGTAATTTTTTTCCAGTTTTATAATCTCGCATGGCAAAAAGTCATTGCTAAAAGATAAAATATTATTGATATTTGCGCCTCTGAAAGCATAAATTGACTGATCTTCATCGCCTACTGCAAAAATGCGATTATCTCCATTATAAAATTCCTTTATTAATTCATATTGTATATTATTTGTATCCTGATACTCATCAATTAAGATAAATTTGAATTGATTTTGAAAATTTTGCCTTAATTTATCGTTATTTTTTAGTTCTTCTATAAACTTTATCAATATATTATCAAAATCAACAGCATTATTACTTTCAAGTTTTTCTTCATAAATTTTATAAATCCTTTCAAATTCTTTTGTTGGAAATTCTAAATTTGAAGAATTTTTTATTTTAGAAATATATGATGCAACTTTAGAAGGTTGGAATTTATTTTTATCTAAATTAAGGTATGTTATAATTTCTTTTACAAGCATTTCTTGATCATGTTTGTCATAGATTGTGTATTTCTTGCCTATCTGGCGCAAAAATCTCAACGATAATGCATGAAATGTACCAATGTAGAAATTATCTATACTCGTATCCAAAATATTTGCTACTCTGTCTTTCATTTCATCTGCAGCTTTATTTGTAAATGTCAAAGCCAATATTTCCCAAGGTTTGGCTAAATTATTTTTTAAAATATAAGCGATTTTATATGTTAAAGTTTTTGTTTTACCGCTTCCGGCACCAGCAATAATAAGTAAATTTTTATCACAAATTTCAACCGCTTTTTTTTGTTGATCGTTTAGCGAATCAAACATTTGAACTTCCTTGAGCTATTTTGTTGAGTATTGCTTTTCGTCTTATTATTCCAATGACTTCCATACTTTCAAGAGATTTTACAACTGGGATTGTATTAATTTCTCTAAATCCAATTTTGTTTAAAAGTGTATATAAACTTTCTTGAGGCAAAACAACTACAAGGTCGGTGTTAGCCACATCAGCTGCAATTAAAAAATTATTAAGCAGATTTTCGTTTAATATTGTTTTTAATACATGTAGTGTAACTATCCCATATAGCTTATTGTTTTCATCTAATACAAGTATTTCGTTATACTTTTGATTTGCAAATATATCATAGATTTCTTTGAGCGTCTTATCTTTGCTTACAGTTAAAAATTTTGTTTCCATAAGCTCTTCAACTTTTATGTGCTCTAAAAGGTTGATTTTGTACTCATCAGCATGAACAAGTGAATCAACTCTGGTATTAACCTGAGCTTCTTCTAAGTTTACTTCACTTGTTAATAAAAAAGCGATAGCAACTACCCATAATGCAGGTACAATTAACTCGTAGCCGCCGGTGATTTCAGCAGTCAAAACAATTGAAGAGATAGGTGTTTTCTCGCACGCAGCTAAAAATGCAGCCATGCCCACAACAGCAAAACTTGAAGGATTAATAACTACAAATATGTCACTTTGCTTTAGTAAACTTCCAATACCCACTCCAAGTAAAGCTCCAATTATTAAAAGTGGAGCAAATAAACCAACTGGCGTTTTGCTTCCTGCTGAAATTGAAGTAGTAAACATTCTTAAAATACCAACAATAAGTAAAAAGAAATAGTTTTTTGGATCTGTAAATGCAGCTTCAAGTAAACCATAGCCCATACCAGCACTAGCTGGCAAAAAAATGCCAAATAATCCTACAACAAATCCACCAACAGCTGTTTTTAAATAAATAGGATAATCTATCATACTAGCTAATGTTTTTACATGCTTAAATAACTGGATAAACAGTATAGAGCTAATTGCAATAGCTATAGCAAGTATTGTGTATGATACAAGTTCAAGTGGGTTGTAAAAATACATTGGCGACACACTAAACATATGTTGCCATCCAAACAAAGATGAAAAAACAGAATATGCAGTAATTGATGAAATTGCGCTAGCCATTAGCGCTTCATACTCAAAATCTGCTTCTTTGTAAAGAACCTCTGTTGCAAATATTGCAGCCCCCATAGGTGCTCTAAATATTGCACCTATGCCTGCTGCAAGTCCACTTACCATTAGCATTCTTTTTTCTTTGTTACTTAAGTTAAAAACATTGCCAAGAAAAGAACCAATTGAAGCTCCGATTTCTGCTGCAGGCCCCTCTCTTCCGCCGGCAAAACCACTACCAAGTGCTATTGAGCTTGCAAAAAGTTTTACAATTGCTGATTTTGGTCTTATGGTTGATTTATGATGAAAGTATTTTATAATTTTATTTACTCCACTTTCTTTATCATTGAAGATATATAATATCAGGCCACTTAAAAAACCACCAGCAGTAATAATTACTAAAAAAAACAATGGTTTAAAGGGCTCATTTTTTAAAGTAAATAAAGATTTTTCATTTGTAGGAAACTTAAATGGAAATCCTGCTATATGATTAAGTAAATATACGCTAAAGAAATTTATCATAACAAATAAGAATATTGCACCAAGACCACTAAATATGCCAAGTAAAACATAAATTAACCATTTTCTGGCAATATTATTTTGCAAAAAACTTAAGCTTGCAATATCTTTCATTCAACAGTTACGCTTTTGGCTAAATTTCTTGGCTGGTCCACGTCATTGCCTAAAATATTTGCAATATGGTAGGCAAATAATTGCAGAGGCACAATATTAACAAAAGCAGAAAAAAAATAAGATGTATTTGGAACCTGTACAAAATCATCAGCAATATTTGAAAATTTATCAGATAAAAGTATAATCTTGCCATTTCTAGCTTTCACTTCATTTGCATTTGATATTGTTTTTGAATAAAGCGGCTCAAAGTTTGGTGCTATAACAAATGTAGGTGTATTTTCATCAATTAATGCAATAGGTCCATGTTTAAGCTCACCTGCAGGATATCCTTCTGCATGTATATATGAAATTTCTTTTAATTTTAAAGCACCTTCTAAAGCTAGAGGGTAAGATAATCCTCTTCCTAAATACATAAAATTTTTTACATTAGCGTACTTTTTTGCTATTTTTTCAACTTCAGTATTTAAACGAGAAAACTCGGTTTTTAGAATAGATGGTAAACTCATTAGTTCATTTAGGTAAGGCTTTATCTCTATGCCCTTTAGCTGAGCAATTTTTAAAGCAAATAAATAAAGCATTGCAAGCTGGCAAACAAAGGCTTTTGTAGAAGCAACACTAATTTCTGGCCCAGCAAGTGTATATAATACATAATCGCTTAACCTTGCTATTGTGCTTTCTTGGACATTGACAATTGATATTGTTTTTACACCAAAGCTTTTTGCAAGGTTTAGAGATTCTTTTGTATCTGCAGTTTCTCCAGATTGTGAAATTGCAATAAATATACTATTCTGCGTAAATATAGGTTTCAAATAGCGAAATTCAGATGCAATTTCAACATTCACCGGTATAGACAATAGCTCTTCAAAAAAATACTTTGATGTCAAACCTGCATAATAACTTGTCCCGCAAGCTACGATTGTTATTTTATCAGTTTTTTTTAATAATTCTTCATCAATATCCATATTAATTTTATCATTAAAAATATGTGCGTAAATTGTATTTGCTAAAGCTTCGTCTTCCTCGCTTATTTCTTTTAGCATAAAGTGTTTAAAACCACCCTTTTGGGCTGTTTGCAAATTCCAATCAACACTTTTTATCGTCCTTTGAACTTTTACTCCGTTATTGTAAATTTCGAATTGACCATTTTTTTCCAAAACTGCTATATCATTTTCTTCTAATACAATAAACTGCTTTGTATGTTCCAAAAAAGCACTTAAATCACTTGCCAAAAATAGCTCATTATCTTTTATGCCTATAAGAAGTGGTGATTCTTTTTTTGCAGCATATATTTTTTCTTCACCTAAATGTATAAGTGCAATTGCAAAACTTCCTTTTAATATGGAAATTGCTTTTTTTAGAGCTTCAAGTGTATTTATATTTTGGCTTAAGTAATCAATAAGAAGCAATATTGACTCTGTATCTGTGGCTGAAGTTTTTTTATAACCATTTTTTATCAAAAATTCGTCAATTTCTTTATAATTTTCTATAATACCATTATGTACAATTGCAAATTTTTTAGTCGAATGTGGATGAGCGTTTTCTTTGCTTGGTTTACCATGTGTTGCCCATCTGGTATGTCCAATACCAATTGTACCATTAAGCTCACTTCCTATAGATAAACACTGACTGACTAAATCTGCAACCTTGCCTTTAACCTTAATTACTTCTATCTGCTCATTAACAAGTGCAATACCAGCAGAATCGTAACCTCTATACTCTAAAGCTGACAAACCATTTAACAATATGCCACTGGCTTTTTTGTTTCCAATGTAGCCTACAATACCACACATTTATTTCTCCTCATGGCGTTTTCTATATTCTATAACCCAGTTTTCTTTTACTTGTTGAGGCACTCTTGATAAAACTAAACTGAATGGTGGAGTATCTTTTGTAACGGTTGTGCCTGCTGCTATCAGGCAATCATTACCAATTTTAACAGGTGCAACAAGTTGTGTATCTGAACCTATAAATACATTGTCACCAATTATTGTCTGGTGTTTTTTGTATCCATCATAATTGCATGTAATTGTACCAGCACCTACATTTACATTTTTGCCTACAATTGCATCTCCTATATAGCTTAAATGGCTTGCTTTGGTATTTTCATCCAGAATAGACTTTTTTACTTCAACAAAATTACCTATATGTACATTCTTTTTTATTACATTGTCTGGTCTTAAGTGAGAAAACGGACCTATAGAGCAATTTTCTTGTATAACCGATCCTGTTAGGACACTGTAAGGTTTTACAACAACATTGTCTGATATATCACAAGAATCTATAATGCAACCTGTGTCAATTATACAGTTTTTACCGATTTTTGTGTTTTTTCTTATGTGCACATTAGGATATATAAGCGTATCTTGTCCTATCTGGACATTGATATCAATATAAGTTGTATCTGGATCAATAAATACAACACCATTTTGCATATGAGCTTCAATGATGCGCTTTTGCATAATTTTTCTTACATTTGAGTACTCTTTTTGTGTATTGATACCCAAAATTTCATCTTTTTCGACTTCAAATAAATCACAATTTTTTGCAAACTTAACTAAGTCTGGCAGGTAATACTCGCCTTGAGCGTTGTTATTGTCTATTTTTGGTAAATTCGTTAAAGCGAAGTCTTTTTTTAGAAAAAAAATGCCACTGCTTACTAAACTTATCTTTAAAATATCATCATTTGCATCTTTTTGCTCAATAATTCTAATACCACTTTCATGCTTTACAATACGCCCGTAGCCTGTTGGATCATCAACTTCTGCTACAAGCAATAAACAATCTAAGTTTTTGGTTAAAAAAAATTCCCTGGCAATCTTTAGCGTATATGGTGTAATCAAAGCGGAATCAGCATTTATTACCAAAAAATCATCACTTATATATGGCAGAGCGAGTTCACAAGCTTTTGCTGTGCCATTTTGAATTTTTTGAACAACAACACTGCCAAAAGCAGATAATTCTTGTTCATTTTCTTTGTTTGCTGCAATTATAATTTTTTCAAAACCACTGTTTTTTAGCGTATCGACAATGTGTGAAATAATGCTTTTGCCACACAAATCGTAAAAAATTTTACTTTTGGACGTTTTCATGCGACTACTTTTTCCTGCAGCCAAAACTACAGCATCCATAAAAACCTCTATTAATGTCTAAAATGTCTTTTTTTTGTAAATATCATAGGTAGATTATACTCATTACATGCTTTAATTACCTCATCATCTCTAATCGAGCCACCTGGTTGAACAAATGCTGTTGCACCAAAAGATTTTGCCAAATCAATATTATCTCTGAATGGGAAAAAACCATCCGATGCCAAAACACTCCCTTCTAAATTTATACCTAAATCTTTGGCTTTCTGTGCAGCACATTTTACAGCATCAACCCTTGAGGTTTGGCCCGCACCGATTGCTAAAGCCTGCGAATTTAAAGCAAAACATATTGCATTTGATTTAGCAAACTTTGCCACAAACCAAGCGAACTTCAAATCTTCAATTTGGTTTTGTGTGGGTTTTGATTGAGTAACAATTTCATAACTAAAATCATCTAAATAATCGCTATCTTGAACAACAAAACCTCCAACTACACTTTTTATATCTTTATTTTCTTTATATGAATTTATATCAACCTTATCTACTTTAGCTAAAATTAAATTTTTCTTTTTTGACAAAATACTTAATGCTTCTTTTTCAAAATCAAAAGCAACAATGACTTCATAAAAACGCTCTGTTAATTTTTTTGCCAAATTTGCATCTACACTACCATTTATTCCAACTATCCCACCAAAAGCACTTATAGGGTCACAAAATAGCGCTTTTTCATATGCATCCTGTGGATTATCAGCACAAGCTACACCGCATGGTGTATTGTGTTTGATTATGGTACACATAAAAGGCTTACTCAAATAAGTAGATTCTATCATCATCCTGTAAGCAACATCAATATCTAATATATTGTTAAAAGATATTTCTTTTCCCTGAAGTTGAACCATGTTTGGCAAACCTTTTTTTAGCGGCACTCTATAGAAATTTGCCGCTTGGTGAGGGTTTTCTCCATACCTTAGAGATTTTTTTAATTTCATACCAATATTCAGTGTATCACCTTTATAACCAAATTTTTCAACAATCACAGAATCGTAATAAGAAGTTAAAGCAAAAGCTTTTAAAGCACATTTTTTTCTAAAATCTATATCTATGTTATCAAAGTTTTCCATTACTCTTGTATAATCTTTCGGATCGACCACAACCAATACCCTTTTATAATTTTTTGAAGCTGCTCTGATAAGTGTAGGGCCACCTATGTCAATATTTTCTATTAACTCGTTTGTATTGTTTGAGCGCATGGCTACCTGTTCAAAAGGATAAAGATTTACAACAACAATATCTATGGGTTCTATATTGTGAATTGATAATTCTTCTTTATGTTTTGGATTGCTTAAATCTGCAAGTATACCTGCATGAATTTTATATTGAAGCGTTTTAACACGGCCATCTAAAATTTCTTCAAAGCCAGTATAATTCTCTACACTTGTTGCGCCTATACCATTTTGTTTTAACAAATTATAAGTTGAACCCGTTGATATTATGGATACACCTTTTTCTTCTAGAAATTTTGCAAACTCCACAATACCTGATTTATCATATACACTAATAATTGCTCTCATTTTTACTCCTTATTATAATTTCATCTGATATTTTAGCATTTATAAGTTCTTTTGCACTATTTTTGTAAGCAGCAATCTCTAAAAAACCAAAAGAGCCTTCTATTACAAATAAACCTTCTCTAAACTGTCCATAATATTGAGCTTTTTTATTTATTACCTTATTATTTAATACTAATTCAAAATTATCTGTTTCTGATTTAATATTTGTAATTATATTACCAAATTTATCTATCCATAATATTTCGCCTTTTTGTTCTTTATTGTCAAAAATCACCTCCAAACAATCAAATTTCTCATAATAATCCGTTTTTACCAATTTAATATCGTTATTTAGCAATTTGCATACTATTTTTGAAAAAACATCCCTTGCATGAAAAGTAGATGATTTGCTTTTAAATTCTTCATCAATATAAAAAGCTTCAAAATCACTATCAAATGTCAAAATACCATTATCTCTACCAACAAAAATATAACTATTCCTTTTAACAACGATAGGTTTTGCCAAAGAACCAACTTGGGGATCAACAACAACTAAAAAAATACTTCCTTTTGGAAAATACTCAAATGAATGCTTAAGTATAAACTGAGCACTCTTTAAGCTAAAAGACTCTATCCCGTGAGTTAAATCAATGATTTCAACATTACAATTTGACTTTATTACACCTTTTACTATGCCTACATAAGGATCAAAATAGCCAAAATCCGACAAAAACACTACCGTTTGCATCTTTTATATTTTATACTTAATTAAAAGTTTTTCAAGTTTATATAAAATACTAATTTGAAAACTTTGTTATTATTTGGTATAATTACAACCGTGAAAATTAGAATAGCTGAAAATGCTGGTTTTTGCTATGGTGTAAAAAGGGCTATAAAAATAGCAGACGAAGCTCTAAAAAAAAACGAAATAATTTATAGTTTAGGTCCTATAATACATAATCCACAGGTTGTAGGTGAATATGAAAAAAAAGGATTAAAGGTGGTTGAAACCATAGACGAGGCAAAAAATGCTGTGCTTATTCGCTCGCATGGTATACCACCGCAAGTATATGAGCAAATAAGCGAAAAAAACTTAGAGTGTATTGACGCAACCTGCCCTTTTGTAAAAGAAGCACAAGATTACGCAAAACAATTATATGAAGAAGGCTATTTTGTAGTCATAGTTGGAGATCAAAATCATCCAGAAGTTAAAGCTCATATTGCTTATGCTAACTACAAAGCTCAAGTAATAAATTCGATACAAGAAGCAAAAAATATTGAAGCTCAAAAAATAGGTGTCATATCACAAACTACACAATCTATGGATAATTTTGTGTCTATTGTTTCAGAGTTTGTAAAAAAAGCAAAAGAAATTAGAATATTCAATACGATATGCGATGCAACAGAAAAAAGACAGGAATCAGCTAAAGAGCTTGCAAAAAATTCTGACCTTATGATAGTAATAGGTGGCAAAAATTCTGCAAACACACGCAAGTTATATGAAATTTGTCTTAACTTTTGCAAAAAAGTCTACCATATAGAAACAAAAGAAGAACTAAAAAAAGAGTGGTTTGAAGGTGTTGAAAATGTTGGCATAACAGCAGGTGCAAGCACACCAAGCTGGCTTATAGAAGATGTCATAAAAGCCATAGAAAAAATCGAAAATGATATATATTGATTTTTTTAAAAATTTAGGGAAAAAAATCCAACAATTAAATAAATTTTTTGGCGAAAAAATAGCGAGCTTTGAGTTTGAAGAAAATCCCTTTGGTGATGTAAGTGTGTATATTGACAAAAAAGCTCAGGAAATCGTTGTCGAATCAATAATAAAAGAATCAATAAAATGCACATTACTTAGTGAAGAAAGTGGATTTTTAGATTTTGGACAAAAGTACCCATTATTTATAGTTGATCCAATAGATGGAAGTTTAAATGCCAAAAGGGGTATACCATATAGTGCTTTTTCTATTGCTTATTCTACATCAGATTCAAGCGACTTCATAAATGAAGCGTATGTGTTAAACTTATCAACATCAGATGAGTTTTTTGCTTCTAAATCTAATGGTGCTTATTTAAACGGTAAACAAATAAAAAAACTCTCACTAAAAAATTACATTGCAGCAATTGAAGGAATAAAGCGACAAACTAATTTAGATGATTTAAAAAAAATCTATAAAAGCTTTTATCGTGTAAGATCAATGGGTAGTGTGGCGCTAGATTTGTGTTATTTAGCCTGTGGCAGAATAGATGTTTTTTTTCATATTCAACCTTCCAGAATTATAGATTTTGCAGCTGCAAAACTTATAGTTGAAGAATCAGGGGGTGTTTTGCTGGAATTTGAATCCAAAAACCTGTATAATGTTCCAATAGACCAGGAAAAACACAAACCATTTTGGGCTGTAGCTGAGTTGACAAATATTGATGAGTTTTATAACAAGGTTTTTATGGAGGAAGGTCAATGAAAAAATCATTATTTATTGTTTTATTTGTTTTATTTTTTGTACAAAATGCATTCTCAAAACCACTTGTTGTAACAAGTACCTATATTTTAAGTGCCCTTGTAAAACAGATTGGCCAAAATAAAATTGATACAAGATTTATTGTTCCAGAAAATGCAAACCCACATTTTTTTAATCCAACACCAAAAGATGTACAAGAATTATCTAAAGCAAATTTAGTTATTGGCGTGGGTTATGGTTTTGAGTTTTGGTTTGATAAAGTAAAAAATAATATAAAAGGTAATACTTTAATGCTTTCGGACTATTACACAAATCCTATTGAAAAAAAAATATTAAAAGGACAAATAATTGCAAACCCACACATTTGGCTTGATATGAATTTTGTCAAAAATACTGCTGTATTTGAAATTGCAAAAAATTTGTGCAAAATTGATTCAAAAAATTGTCAATTTTTTATGCAAAACGCTAAAGTCTTAAGCCAACAAATATCGCATATTCAGACAAATTATGAAAATCTATTTAAAAATAAAAATATATGTATTGTAGAAGTTGACCCTGCATTTGATTATTTTCTTTCAAGCTTTGGCCAAAAAACATGCGCTAAAATGCTCCAAGAAGGCTCTGGTGAGCTTTCAATAGGAAATTTTAAACTTTTAGAAAATTGTAAATGCAAAAAAGGTATTGTAATTTATGCTTTTAGGTCAAAACAAGCTCAAGCGATAGCCAAAGAAAAACATTACAAACCAGTATACTTAAGTCCACTTGGAAACTCAAAAGACAATAATCAAGATAGCTATACAAAACTACTTGAGTACAATTTAGAAAAATTAAAAAGTGCTATAAATGATTGAAATTCAAAATGTCAGTTTGGTTTACGATAAAAAACTTGTCCTTGACAATATTAATGCTGTTATTAAAACTTCAGAATTCGTAAGCATAATTGGACCAAATGGAGCAGGCAAAACTTCTTTAATTAAAATTATGCTAGGGCTAATTAAACCAACAAGCGGAAAAGTCTTGATTGAAGGAAAAGAACCTAAAGAGTATATTGCAAAAAACAAAGTATCGTATCTACCGCAACAAACAAGTATAAACTGGTCTATGCCTCTTAGGGTAATCGATATTATGCTTATAGAAAATCTCAAACCATTTAGTGTTTTTAAAAAACCAGATAAACATAAAATTGAACACGCAAGATTGATGCTTGATAGATTTGGGATTTTAGATATTGAAAATAAATACTTAAAAGAATTATCTGGTGGCCAAAAACAAAGAGTAGAACTGGGAAGATGTCTACTTAAAAAACCGCAACTTTTAATTTTGGATGAACCAAATACTGCTCTTGATGCTGTATTTAATGAAAAAATGTACAATATTTTGGTTGAAGAAAAACAAAAAAATAATACAACTATCATTTTAGTTAGCCATGATATAGGTGCTGTAAGTAGGTTTGTGGATAGGATTATGTGTTTAAATGTAAAGCTTCACTGTAGCGAAAAACCAGAAAATATAGATTACTCAAAACTTGTTTCTGTATTGTATGGCTCTGACACAAATATTGTAGTACATTCAAATGGGTGTGAATCATGTCAATTTTACAAAACCAAATAATACTGGATGTTTTTATTAAATCAATGATTGTAGGCATAAGTTTATCAATATTGTTATCTATTTTAAGTTATTTTATAGTTTTACAACGATTAAATTTTTTAGGTGTTGGTATATCACATTCTGTTTTTGGAGGTCTTGCTTTTAATTATCTTTTTGGATTAAGCACGCTTCTTTTACCAATTGGGTTTGCTACTCTAACTGCCTTATTAATTGGTATTTTATACAGAAAAGGCTTAAGCAAAGATAGTGCCATAAATGTAATGTTTGTATTTACAATGGCTTTGGGCGCTGTTATTTTGAGTTTTTCTTCAGGGTATTCTGCCAACATACTTGGGATGCTCTTTGGTGATATATTAGCCATAAATACAAGTGATATAGTTTATTCAATAATTCTTTTGGCAATTGGACTTGTTCTGTTTAGTTTATTTTTTTCACATATGCAACTTATAACATTTAACGAAGAGTTAGCGAAAATAAACGGCATAAATGTTGATTTATTTTATTATCTTTTTTTGATTTTTTTAGGAATCGTAATTGTATTAAGTGTAAAATTAATAGGCATAATACTTGTTAATGCCTTTTTGGTATTGCCAGCTCTAAGCGGTATGAATATGGCAAGAAGCTATAAAAGCGTCCTTTTGTGGTCGATTTTATTTTCTATTATTTCATGTATAAGCGCTATTTTTATCTCATATTATCTAAACACTCCATCTGGAGCTACAATTGTAATAACATTTTTTATTTTATGGCTATTCAGTTCAATATTTAATAAAATAACAAGGAGGTTATAATGAAAATTGCGATACCTGTAAAGGATAATTCTTTAGAAATTTTTCCAAGAACCGGTCAAGCACCTTACTTTGCAATATTTAATGATTCTAAATTTAGCCATTTGGTAAAAAACACTATTGAAGAACACGATGAAGAAAATGCCTCAATAGACCATGTAGAATTTCATAGAAAGCAAGTGGAAGCACTTGGTGACATTGATGCCGTTTTGGTTTTAAAGATAGGTAAACACATTAAACAGGCACTTGATGAAAAAAATATACAAATAATCGAATTCCCAAATAGTAATTTCAAAAATGCAAAAGACCTTATAGAAGCCTATTTTAACAATAAAAACTAATAATCAAAATTATACTTGACATATGTCCAAAAAGATTTATATTTTTTATGGGCATATGCCCATAAAGGAGGCTAAGTGCGGGGTCGTTGGCGCAGAAGGTTTATAGAGTATAAACCTCAAATTAAATGCTTTAAGCCATGTGGTGTACCTTTTAATGAGCTACATGTAAATGTGCTTTTGCACGATGAACTTGAAGCTTTAAGGCTTGCTGATTATGAAGGTTTATACCAGGAAGAATGTGCACAGCGTATGAATATTTCTCGTACTACATTTGGAAGAACAATAGAAAGTGCAAGAAAAAAGGTTACAGATTGTCTATTATATGGCAAAGCTTTAGTTATTGAAGAAGGAGGTGATACTAATGAGAGTGGCAATACCAACCAGTGATGGCAAAAATATATCAAAGCATGTGGCGCTAAGTAAGTACTTCAATATTTATGAAAACAATCAATTAGTTTCTCAAATCCAAAACCCGCTTATTGAAAATATAAAAGAGTCAGTACCACTCCACTCACACAATGGCAGGGGTTTAGGTGCTGGAAGAATTATACCATCTTTGCTTGCAAGGCAAAATGTAGGTGCGTTTTTAGCAAGAGAAATTGGAGATGGAATGAGATACAATTTAGAGCAGTTTGGAATAAAGTGCATTGAAACACAAGAAAAAAACATTGATGAAGCATTAAAAATGATTAATTAGGAGGTGTAGTATGCCATTTGGAGATGGAAGAGGGCCACTTTGGGCTAATGATAGCACATATGCGCCAAGATGGTATGGAAGAGGTTTAGGCAGAGGCTTAGGTAGGGCAAGAGGTTTTTGGGCAAGAGGATTCGGCTGGGGTTACCGATCAGGCTTTGGCGCCAACTATGATAAAGAATTTTTAGAAGAAGAAAAACGCTATCTTCAAGATCGCTTAAGAGAAATTGACTCTTTGCTTAACCGCTAAACAAACTTCTAAAGAAGGCTTTAAAGCCTTCTTTAGAGTAAATCAAATTTTATACTAAACATTGGAACATCACATTTAATAAATAGGCAGGTTTGCTGGTAAAGCTTTTCTATCCCGCTTTCAGATAAAGAAACACTATATACTGGAACTAGTAAAACTTTAGATGGTGTAAAATTTAGATTGAAGTAGATTTTTCTATAATTATCAACAAACAAAATATTATCTGATTCTTCTTCGATAAAAGAATCCATACTGTATTCTTTTTCATTTATAATTATCTGCTTATCAAAAAAGGCACTTAAAAAAGTAAAATTAAGCTCTTGGTAAAGTATATGTTGATCTTGTGTTTTGTAAATATCAACCATAAAACTTGCATTATTTATAGTATAAACTTTTCTTATGCCAAATTGTTTGTTTTCTAAATGGATGCTGTAATCCAATGCAGTGGTATTATATTTTAGAATACCATTAATTTGATTAAAAGAACTTTCAAAAATTTCCTTTAATGTTAATTCTTTGTCTACAAAATGATCCACCAGTGTATACCTATTATTTTTGTCATAAAAAATAAAGTTTTCTATACCACTTTCTTTGGCAAAAATTTCTGAATGTATACTTTCAACACCAGAATTTTGTTTTTTATAATCAATTTTTGTATGATAGAATTCTTTATGTCTTTTTATTGTATTTGTGATATTAAAATTAAAAGGTTTTATGTCAAACTCAAAAATTGAACCACTATAATTAGGTTTAACAAAAACATTAAAAATACTATTGCTCAAAACATGTTCAACACAATAATCATTATCTATATCAGCTGAAGTAACAGGATTTTCAAAATTAGCTGCAGATATAATATTTTCGTAAACGGCATTTCTTAAGTGTGGCATATATAGTCCGCCAAAAATACCATGCCAATATGCGTCATTGCATTGCGCATCAAAAAATTGCTCAGTTTTTTGTTTATTTTTTGAATCCAAAAATTGCTTTGCAAATAATACGCGTTTATGCATATTATTTGCTTCATCATATTTTGCCAAAAAATTACGCCATGTACCACCTTGTATGAAATGTTTTTTAGAATCATACAAATTCATAGATTTAATTTTGTCCATATAATCATTGTATTGCTTTTGAGCCTCAAAACCTAAAGCCCACTCACCAAGTTCAGTGTATGAACCCGTCGGTGGGTTAGCTCTTTTTATTAAACCAGTGTAGCTTTTAAAAAAATCTTTTGGCAAAACAAACTCTACAACATTATTAATTTGATTTAAAAAATTTTCAAGCCAAGCGCTTTTGTAAACCCACTCGTATGTACCAGGCCATATACCAAATTTTTCACCATCATCTGCAAATACAAAAAATGCTTCATCATTAAAATTATTAAAGTAATCAATTGTTTCTTGGGGTTGCCTAAAAGGTATAGTATAGCGTAAAACTTCATTTGATGCCAAAAGTTTAACTTTTGAAAAAACATTGTCTGCCACAAATACTGTATTTAGAACCTCACTTTCTTGGATACCACAGCGCTTTAAATGTATATCATCTATTACTACATACTCAAGTGGATCAATGACACTCGGTAAATTTGGCTCCCAAGCGCGTTCAGCAAGCCATATTCCAGAAGGCTTGCAACCAAATAAATCATAAACCAAATTATTCATGTACTCAATTTGAGCTTTTGATGAATCAAAATCCCAAACAGGCAAAATACTTTCTGAGAAGCTCCCACCAAGTATCTCAACCCTGCCCTTAAATACCATATCCCTGATAAGACCTATAAAATCAGGCTTGTTTTTTGCAAGCCACCTTAAAAGCGGTCCAGAGTAGTGAATGGCAAACTTAAAATTATCAAATTTAGAGGCTACTTCAATAAATGGCAAATAAGCTTTACTAAAAGCTTCCTCAAATACACTATCAAAATTGCCTATAGGTTGGTGATTGTGTACTACAAAGATAAATTTCTTCACTTTTGCACCATCCAGTTAAAAATTTTTAATTTTAATGGTAATAAATTACGAATATTAGCACTTTTATACAACTTATCCAAATCATACAAAATAGTTATTAAACTTTCAAGTTTTTCCTTTCCTAACCGACGCACAATATTTGTGTAGTAAGTTTTTTTGGAGTCACTTACATTATAAAAACTCAAAAAAGCATTAACAAAAATTGTTGAAAGCGTAGAAATAAAAACTAACGGAAAATCATTATACTTATCAATAATGGCACAAAATATCTCAAAATCATTGTTGACTATAGTATCAATAGCTTCAAAAATAGATGGCTCATTATCTAAAAAATCAATGTCCTCATAATTTTTAGACAACGAAAGTTTTTCAACAAGCAAATATAAAGCCGTAGCATTCGAATAAAAAGGACTACTACTTATTTTATCCAACAAATGCACATCAATATCTTTAAGTTTATTTTTTAAATATGTTTTTATTTCTTTTTCACTTAAAGGTCTAAAATTTACAATTGAATCAGATTTAATTTTACTCGAGCACTTAATAGGATCTAAAATTAATATATTTTCTGTGTGTATAATGTCAATTAATTGTTCAAGTTCAAAGTTAAGCTTAATGTGTTTTATAACCTTACTATTAAATAAATCAAAGCAACACAAACGTGGAATATCCTCTAAAAATTCTTTAAATGTTTCATATGTGAATTTTTGAACGCTTAAACCAGTTGCTCTAGATAACCTTTCTATGTATGTCTGTTTTAGAAAATAATCATCACTATTAAAAATATATAAAGTTCTAAACTTATTTTCAGATATCTCTTTTTTTAGCTCGTCTTGATTCATATGAGTAACTAACAAAAGCTTTAATAAGGGGATGAGGGTTTAATGGTCGTGATTGAAATTCAGGGTGGAATTGGACTGCAATAAAAAAAGGATGATTTTTTAGCTCAATGATTTCTATCAGTTTGTCATCTGGACTTTTACCACTAAAGATAAAACCAGCTTCTTCAAATAATTTAAGATACTCTGTGTTAAACTCATATCTATGCCTATGCCTTTCATATATGAGTGTTTGATTGTATATTCTGTGAGCCAATGTATTTTCTTCTATAACACAAGGGTAGCTTCCAAGCCTCATTGTTCCACCCAGTCTTTTTGTGCTCCCTTCAACATATACGCCATTTTTTACCCATTTATCCGCTATATGAATTACTTGGTTTGGACTTTTTTCATCAAATTCTTGAGAATTTGCATCTAATTTTAAAACATTCCTTGCAAATTCAATTACAGCAGCTTGCATTCCAAGGCAAATCCCAAGATAAGCTATAGAATTTTCCCGTGCATATTTAATTGCCAGCATTTTGCCATCAATGCCTCTTGCACCAAAACCGCCTGCTACTAAAATTCCGTCAACTCCACTAAGCAAACTAACACCATCTTTTTCTAATTCTTCAGAATCAATCCAGCGTAAATTTACCTTGATATTTAAACTTCCACCACAATGAACAAATGACTCAATTAAGCTTTTGTAAGCCTCCTTTAATGAAACATATTTGCCAACAAAAGCTATTTCTACTGCATCTTTTGGATATTTAATAGAATGAACCATTTTTTTCCATTCATTTATATCAACACCATGATCTGGTAAATCAAGCTTAGATAAAACTGCAGAATCAAGCCCTTCTTGGTTTAGTGCAACAGGTACTTCATAAACTGTATCTACATCACATGCGTTAATTACATCTTTTTTGTCAACGTTGCAAAATAAAGCTATTTTTTGTTTTAAAGAATCATCAAGAGCAATCTCGCTTCTTGCAATAATTATGTCTGGTTGTATACCCAAAGACTGCAATTCTTTTACACTATGTTGCGTGGGTTTTGTTTTAAGCTCATCTGTTACTTTAATGTATGGAACAAGCGTAACATGAATAAATACGGCATTTTTGCTTCCAAGCTCTAATTTTAGCTGTCTTATAGCCTCCAAGTATGGCAAACCTTCAATATCACCTATTGTTCCACCGATTTCTACAAGCAAAATATCTTTATTTAATGCAGCTTTTTTAATACGTTGCTTTATCTCATCTGTGATATGAGGTATTACTTGAACTGTAGCGCCAAGATAATCTCCTCTTCTTTCTTTTTCAATTACGCTATAATACACTTGTCCTGTCGTAAAATTATTGTCTTTGGTTAATCTTAAACCTGTAAAGCGCTCATAATGACCAAGGTCTAAATCTGTTTCGGAGCCATCATCTAAAACATATACTTCACCATGCTGATATGGGTTCATTGTGCCAGGATCAATATTTATATACGGATCTATTTTAAGCATAGAAATATTAAATCCTCTTTTTTTTAATAAAAACCCTAAAGAAGAGCTCGATATACCCTTACCTAAGGATGAAACAACACCGCCAGTTATAAAAATATACTTAGTATTCATAAATTACCCCTATTTTTTCAACAAAATTAATCATATAAATATTATACCACAAGATTGTTTTTTTACAAAAATTATTCATTTTTTTTAGGAAATTTTATTCTAAATAAACTTCCAACACCAACTGTACTTTCCAAATCAATTGAACCATTATAGAGTAATACCAGATGTTTTACAATAGCAAGTCCAAGACCGCTACCTTTACTTTTTATTTTATAAAATCGCTCAAATATTTTTTCCTGATGGCTTTTTTCTATACCAATGCCGCTATCTTCAACTTCAAAAATATAATAACTATCATCTTCGTAGCATTTTAGTTTTATATAACCTTCTTTTGTGTAAAAAAACGCATTATCAAGTAAATTATTTAAAATTGTTTTTAAGTGATACTCGTTAAAATGTATTGTTTTAATTGAACATTCTTTTATAAATTCAATACTTTTGCTATTTAATAAATGGTTGATGTTAAGCTCTGAAAGTAGAGCCTCTACATTTATATCTGTTAAAACATCGTTGGATTGCTTGAAATGTTCTATTTCAGCTAACTGTAAAATATTGTTTATCAAATCATTTAGATTAAGTGCATTTTTATATATATACTTTAGAAATTTGTTCTGATCTTTTTTATCTATATCTTTATTTAATAACAATGTTTCTGCATAACCAACAATACTTGTAATTGGAGTTTTTAATTCATGAGAAGCATTAGAAAAAAAGTTCATTTTCATTGCCTGGTAGGATTCTTCCTTTGTTACATCTTCAATTATTATTATGTAACCATTTTCTATAGAAATTTTATTGAATTTTAAAATTTTATGCTCAAATTCAACTTTTTGAAAATTCTCTTTTATAAACTTATCAAAAAGTGCCAATACTTTATAATTTTTCCAACCATCAATTATAGATTGCCCCTGCTCTATATTGCAACCGAAAATAAAAGAAATGTAGCTATTTGACAATATAACGGTATTTTTGCTATCAACAAGCAAAACGCCAAGTTTGATGTTTTCTATAACTTTTAAAAGATTAGACCTATGAAGACTAAGTTTATCGATTTTTTGAGATTGCCTTTCGATAATCTTGCTAACAATAGGAAAAACCCTAAAAAAAACATTACCATGATTTTGAAAACTTTCTTGTATTAAATGACTAAATCCTTCTATAAGTACAATCGTTAAAATAATGTATAAAATTAAGCTTAATAAAAATAAATGAAAAAAATGAAAAACAACTAAACTAATAAGAAAATTTAATAATAGAATTAAAAAAAATAAAAATTTATAAAATAAGGCCATAACCTACTTTTGGCTTTGATTTAATTATATCTGCTTTAGTACCTAATTTTTTACGCAAAGAAGATATATGAACATCAACCGTCCTTGTTTGTACTTGACTATCGTAGCCCCAAACTTTTGTAAATAATTCTTCTCGCGAAAAAATTTTATTGGGGTTTGATAAAAAAAGTCTCAAAAGTTCGAATTCTTTGGTTGTTAAATCAAGAATTTTATTGTCTAAATACGCACTAAATGTATTTAAGTCTAGCTCTATACCGTTAAATATCAGTTTGTTATCTTTCTTTTCAATTCTTCTTAATAATGCTTTTATCTTAGCTATTAAAACTTTTACAGAAAATGGCTTGACAATATAATCATCTGCTCCGTCTGCAAGCAATTTTGTGATTATGCTTTCTTGCGATTTTGCACTCAAAATAATTACAGCAATATCTTTGTACTCATTTTTAGATTTTAATAATTTAAGAAAATCTTCCCCCTGTAAACCAGGAAGCATAAGATCCAATATTATAACATTGGGTATGAAATCCTTTAAAAGAAGCATTGCGTAATTAGCATCATCTGCAATAACTGTTTTGAAACCCTCTTTATTTAAATTAAACTCGATTAAGTGAGATATTGTTTCTTCATCTTCTACAATTAGTATATTAAACATTTCTTACAAATCTTTGATGCGTTTGTGCTTAAAAATTTCACCTGTTGCTATATAAAGTGATAATTCTGCAATATTTGTAGCTTCATCTGCAATGCGCTCTATAGCGCGTGCTATAAAAATCATTGGTATAGTCAAAATTGAAGCATTTTGCTCATTTGTTATCTGTGCCATCTCTTTAATTATAGATAACTCACATTTATCAACATAATCATCGCTTTTTATAACAGAAATAGCTTTAGAATAATCTTTAGAAAAAAAGGAATCAAGTGCTGTTTCAAGCATAATAATAGTCTTGTCTTTCATATTGGAAATTTCACTCGTATCAACTCTAAAATCTACAAAATCAATTTTTTCTACCCATTCTGCAATATTTGTAGCATTATCAGCAATACGCTCCAGAAATGTATTGATTTTTAAAGCAGATAAAACAATCCTTAGATCTTCAGCTAAAGGCCACCTTAGGGCTATTAAGTTTGCACAAAACTCATCTATATCATTATCCAAAGCATCAACTTCATCATCAAGTTCTTTTACTTTTTGAGCCAACTCCAGGTCTTTATTTATCAATGAATCAATAGAGTAAATAAACATACGTGTAGCTGCCTGTGCCATATTTGAAATTTTTACCCTCAATTGTCTTAAATCTTCATCTAATAGTCTCATATATGCTCCTATCCAAACCTACCCATAATGTAGTCTTGTGTTTTTTTATCTTTTGGGTTTGTAAACATTATATTTGTTTTATCGTACTCAATAACTTCACCATCCATTAAAAAAAGTGTATATTCAGATACACGAGCTGCCTGTTGCAAATTATGTGTTACTGCTATAATAGTCAACTTTTTCGAAAGTTCAACCATTAAATCTTCAATTTTTGATGTTGATATAGGATCAAGTGAAGCGGTAGATTCATCAAACACCAAAACTTCAGGGTCAACTGCAATTGCACGTGCAATGCACAATCTTTGCTGCTGACCACCGGATAAATTTGTGGCAAGCTTATCAAGTCTATCTTTTACTTCATCCCAAAGAGCAGCATCTTTTAGAGCTTTTTCTACTCTATCTTTTAATTCTGTTTTATTTTTGATACCTTTTAATTTTAAACCAAATGCAATATTTTCGAAAATCGACATAGGAAAAGCGGTAGGCTTTTGAAAAACCATACCAACTCTATCTCTTAATTCTATCAAATCTATTTTAGGATCCAAAATATTTGTATCATCAATAAAAATTTCACCTTCGTATCGATTATTTGCATATAAATCATGCATGCGGTTAAAACACCTTGCAAGCGTAGTTTTGCCGGATCCAGATGGTCCAATGAGTGCCAAAATCGTGTTTTCTTTCACGCAAAAATTTAGATCTTTTAAAGCAATCTTGTTGCCATAATAAAAATTAAAATTCCTTACATCAATTTTTTGTTTCCCATCGATTTTACAAATATATTTCAACGACTAAACCTCCAATAAGAAAACAATCTGCTTGCAATATTAAATAACAAAACACTAAAAGTCAAAATTATTGCTGCAGCCCATGCTAAATGGTGCCAGCTATCATATGGTCCCATAGCGTAATCATACATTGTTACAGTTAGAGTTGCTATAGGTTTGTTTAGTTTGTAACTTTCAAAATTACTGTTAAATGATGTAAACAAAAGCGGAGCCGTCTCACCTAAAATTCGCGATATAGCAAGCAATATAACACTCACTATACCAACAATAGCTTCTTTTGCTACAACTTTAAAAATTACTATGTACTTTGGTGCCCCAAGTGCATAAGCTGCTTCTCTTAACTCATTTGGCACAAGCTTTAATATATTATCTATAGAGCTTATTACAATTGGTATCATAAGCAAAGCAAGCGCAATAGAACCTGCAATAACAGAAAAGCCACCCATTGGCACAACGACCAACGCATAAACAAAAATACCTATTATTATGGAAGGAATACTTGTCATGGCATCAGAAACATTCCTAATAATATTAGATAAAAAACTATCTTTGCCATATTCACTCAAATATATACCACCAAGTATGCCAGTTGGTATACCAAGCAGTGATGCTAAACCTACAACTTCCAATTGGCCTAAAATAGCAAACTTTAAACCACCACCTTCATCTCCAGGTGATACAGCATTTTGTGTAAACACAGACCAGTTAATATAATGAAAGCCTTTTTCAATTAAACTGACAATTATCCAAAACAAAAAAAATAATCCAATAAATGCACTAATTGTAGAAATAGATAATCCAATATAATTTTTTATTTTGCGTTTTCTCATTTTAATTCCCCGTTTTTCTCAAAAAAAACATTTTTGATCCAATAATCAAAAGAAAACTCAACAAAAATAAAATAAGAGCCAATAAATACATTGAGGATAAATATAAGTGAGAACTTGCTTCTGTAAACTCATTTGCAATCGTTGCAGTAACTGTAGTGGTTGCAGACATTAATGATGTAGGAAGGCTGTCCTGATTTCCAATAACAAATGTTACAGCCATAGTTTCACCTATTGCCCTACCCAAACTTATAAGCACAGCACCAATAATAGCACTTTTTGAATATCTAAACATAACCTTTGAGATAGTTTCCCACTTTGTTGCACCAAGCGCATATGCAGACTCTTTAAGTAAATCTGGCGTTATCTTTAGCGCATCTCTAGCCAATGCTGCAGTAAATGGTATAATCATTATTGCAAGCACAACACTGGCCGTAAATAGACTAACACTTGAAGAATACCCATAAAAATATTGGCCAATAACAGGCAGTTTTGCAAGTGTAGAATTAAATAAAGGTTGTACATATTTTTCAATCAATGGACCTAAATAAAATAGACCCCAAAAACCATAAATTACACTAGGAATAGCTGCAAGCAATTCTATAGCTATCCCAATTGGTGTTTTTAAAAAATTTGGACAAATTTCAACTAAAAAAATTGCTATGCCAAGCGCTATAGGTATAGCAATAATAGCCGAAATAACTGTTGTTAGAAATGTGCCAACAAGCGCAATTAGACCTCCAAACTTATCAAATGCTGGAGACCATACGTTGCTTGTTATAAAGCTAAAAAAACCAAAGTGGCTTATCGCATCCTTTGAATTTATATAAAGGACTAAAAATAAACCCGCAATAACAAGTAAAGTAAAATATGCAAAAAACATGGAAATATGTTTTAAAAAAAAGTCAATAATAATAAACTTTTTTTTCATTATTATTCCTCTTTATTTATTTTAATTTTAAGGTTAACATCACGTAAAATTTTATAATTTATTTTCATTTAAATACTTAATTATTTTATCTTTTGTGTTTTTTGGCAGTGGAATGTAGCCCAAACTTTCAGCAGCTTTGTCACCATGGGCAAAACCCCATTTGAAAAACTCAGCTGCTTCTTTGTGTGGTAATGTAGGTTTTTTAGGAAT
>NZ_FMYU01000018.1:0-15046 GCF_900101285.1 Desulfurella multipotens | reverse complement strand
GCTCCAATAGCACTTGAAAAAGAAACAAGATTTGCTATAAGAGAAGGTGGTAAAACTGTTGGTGCTGGTGTAGTTACTGAGATTATTAAGTGAGGCAAAAATGAGAGAAATAGTTTATCTTGCTTGCAGTCAGTGCAAAAATAAAAACTATACAAGCACAAGAGACAAAAAGAAATCAAAGGATAAGTTAGAATTGAGGAAGTATTGCCCTCATTGCAATACACATACTATACATAAAGAGGTAAAATAGGCCAGTAGCTCCAATTGGTAGAGCGGCGGTCTCCAAAACCGCATGTTGGGGGTTCGAGTCCCTCCTGGCCTGCCATAAATATTATATGTTTGAGAAAGTAAAAAGTTTTTTAGAAGAAGTTAAAGCTGAAATGAAAAAGGTTGTATGGCCAAAGAAAAGGGAGATTGTAACGGCTACTATTGCTGTTATAGTTTTCTCTTTTGTTGTGTCAGTGTTGCTTGGATTGTTGGATTTTATATTTTCATATGGTTTAGAAAAATTATTTAAATAGTTTGGTGACAAATGCTAGAAGATCAAGATTTTAAATGGTATGCTATACATACGCAGGTAGGCCAAGAAGAAAAAGTGAAAAATATGATACTAAGTAAGGCAAAAGAAGTTGGCTTAGAAAGTGACATAGCAGAAATTTTAGTTCCTCAAGAAGAAGTTATAGAGGTAAGAAAAGGTAAAAAAGAGCTTGTAAAAAAATGCATGTATCCAAGTTATGTTTTTATAAAATCTAAAATGAATGTTGCTCTTTACAATACCTTAAAAAGGCTTCCACTTGTAACTGGTTTTGTTGGTTCCAAAAATGAGCCAATACCAATAGATGAAAGTGAAGTTAAAAAAGTGGTCGATAAAATTAATAAAGCAAAAGAAGCACCACGTTTGTCTATCTCGTTTGAACATGGTGAAAAAGTTAGAGTTATAGAAGGGCCATTTTCAAATTTTGTTGGCACAATTGAAGAAGTGGATATTACAAAAGGTAGGCTTAAGATATTAATTAGTATTTTTGGAAGACCTACACCTGTAGAATTAGACTACAATGAAGTTGAGAAAGCATAAAAGGAGATTGGTATGGCAAAAAAAGAGTTAGTTACTCAAGTAAAATTACAATTGCCAGCGGGCAAAGCTACACCAGCACCACCTGTTGGTCCGGCACTTGGACAGCATGGGCTTAATATAATGGATTTTGTTAAAAAATTTAACGATGCAACAGCAGACAAAGGTGACACAATAATTCCTGTACTAATAAATGTTTATAAAGACAGGAGTTTTGATTTTATATTAAAAACGCCTCCAGCCAGTGTTTTAATTAAAAAAGCTTTAGGTATACAAAAAGGTTCAAGTAGTTCATTAAAAGTGAAAGTAGGAAAATTGAGCAAAGAAAAATTAGAAGAGATTGCAAAAATAAAAATGCCTGATTTAAATACAAAAGATTTACACAAAGCAATGAAAATAATTGCAGGTACTGCTGTAAATATGGGCGTTGAAGTACAAGATTTTTAATAGTAGAGAGGTTAAGAAATGGCAAAGCATGGTAAAAAATACAGACAAGCACTAAAAAAATACGATTTAACTAAAGAATACGATTTAGAAAATGCAATAAGTATACTAAAAGATATAGCATATGCAAATTATGATGAAACAGTTGAAGTGCATACAAATTTAGGAATAGATCCAAGGCATGCAGAACAACAGTTAAGGGGCACCGTGTTATTACCAAAAGGAACTGGTAAAACAGTTAAGGTTTTAGTATTTGCAAAAGGTGAAAAAATAAAAGAAGCACAAGAGGCTGGTGCTGATTATGTTGGCTCAGAAGATCTTATAGAAAAGATTCAATCTGGTTGGATGGATTTTGATAAAGTTATTGCTACCCCCGATATGATGGGAGCGGTTGGTAAAATTGGTAAAATTCTCGGACCAAGAGGATTGATGCCAAATCCGAAAGTGGGGACGGTTACATTTGATGTGGCAGCTGCAGTTAAAAGATTTAAGGCTGGAGAAATAGAATTTAGAAGCGATAAAACTGGAAATGTCCACTTAATAGCTGGTAAAAAGTCTTTTGATCAAACAGATTTACTTGAAAATATAAAAACGATATATGAAACGATTTTAAAAGCAAAACCATCGGCTGCTAAAGGTAAATATATAAAGTCATTTTATTTATCAACTACACATTCACCAAGTGTCAAGGTTAAGCTACAAGCGATTTAAATATAAAATCAAGAGGTCAAAGATAGCGGGTAGCTTATGCTTTAAAATTGCCTGCTTGAGACTTGGCCCGTCTTTAAAAGGAGGGAAGTTTTGAAAAAAGAAAAGAAAATCGAGATTGTTGAAACAATTAGAAAAAATCTCGAGAATGCTCAAGCTGTGTTTTTAGTCGATTATTCCGGTGTTGACGTTAAAACACTCGAGTCAGTTAGAGAACAAGTAAAAGAATTGGGCGATTCTTTCAATGTTATTAAAAACACGCTTGTAGCAAAAGCAACTCAAGACACAAAATGGTCTAATATCTTGGGTTTGCTTGAGGGGCCCAATGCATTTGCTGTTAGCTATAATGACCCTGTGGCACTTGCAAAAGTCCTTTTGAAAGCAGAAAAAAACATTGAAAAACTACAACTAAAGTCTGCTGTGATGTATGGTAGTGTATTTAATCATGATCAAATTGAAGCTATCTCAAAATTGCCATCGAGGGAAATATTATTATCGATGTTGCTTGGTGTATTAAATGCCCCAGCAAGAGGTCTTGTAAGTGCTCTAGCGGGTATTTTAAGAAAACCTTTATATGCATTGAATGCTATAAAAGAACAAAAAACAAATTAATTTTATGGAGGAGTATAAATGGCTGATATTACAAGACAAGATGTTATAAAGTTCATAGAAAACATGACTGTACTGGAACTTTCTGAGTTTGTAAAAGAATTAGAGGAAAAATTTGGCGTAAGTGCAGCAGCTCCACAGGTTGCAGTTGCCAGTGCTCAGCCTGCTGCAGCTAGTGAAGAAAAAGCTGAAGAAAAAACAGAATTTAATGTTATTTTAAAGTCTGCTGGGGATAAAAAAATCCAGGTTATAAAAGTTATAAGAGAATTAACACAGTTAGGTTTAAAGGAAGCAAAAGATCTAGTAGATGGTGCTCCAAGTAAAGTTAAAGAAAATGTGAGCAAAGAAGAAGCTGAAAGTATTAAGGCAAAATTAGAAGAAGCTGGCGCAGTGGTAGAAATCAATTAACATAAGTTTTTTTCAAAAGAAGAGGCAATCAAGCCTCTTCTTTTTTTGTTTATTATACCAACAATAAATATAAAAAAGTATTGATGAGGTGAATTATGGTGCAGCCTCTTTGCTTAGATTATAGGTTAAGAGTCAATTTTGCTCAAACTCAAGAAGTGTTATCTGTGCCAGATATTTTAAACATGGCTATAGAATCATACAATAGATTTTTACAAAAAGGAAGTGATTTTGAAAAAACATTAGAAAATGCATTTAAAGAAATTTTTCCAATTGAAGATGTTCACGGAAAAATCAAATTAGAATACGTTGATTATTACCTACGAGAAGCTAAATATAACCCTATGATTTGTAAACTTAAAGGTATAACATATGGTGCTTCTTTAATGCTCAAAGTAAAACTAACGCTTTGGGATATTGATGCTTCTGGTAATAAAATTGGGGTTAAAGATATAAAAGAACAAGAAATTTATGTATGTGAACTTCCATTAATGAGTGAATCAGGAAGTTTTATTATAAATGGTGTTGAAAGAGTTATAGTAAATCAACTACATAGGTCTCCAGGTGTAATTTTTAAAAATTTAACCCAACAAAAGGAAAATAATTATTACGCTCAAGTAATACCTGAAAAAGGTAGTTGGATTGAATTTGAAACTGATAATAAGAATCTTCTACATATAAGAATAGATAGAAAAAAGAAATTTCCAGCAACTGTTATACTAAAAGCTCTTGGTTTTAACGATTTAGATATTTTAAATAGAATTTACAAATTAATAGATATACATGTAAAAGATGGGAATTTTTATACAAAGCCCGATAAAAAATTACAGGGCTTTAAAGTTAAAGAAGATATTGTTGTAGAAAACGAAGTGATTGTTCAAAAGCAAAAAAAACTTACACCGAAAATTATTTCACGTTTAATAGATTTAGATATAAACGAAATTGTAATTGATGAAAACGAGTTTTTAGATAAATATATAGCTGAAAAAATTGACAATAATGGCTCTGTAATAGAAGGGCTTTCTTTAATAGATTCTAAGGTTTTACAAGAATTAAAATTAATGGGAAACTTTAACTTTAAGCTTGTATATAGTGAATATGATGATTACATGATTATTAATACGCTTAAAGCAGATCATGAAGTTTTGCAAAAAAGAAGGATTGGTCTAAAAGAAGATCTACCTATTGAAGACATTGCAAAAATTTACCTTCACAAATCTTTAAGACCTGGTGAGCATTCTTCTGTTGAAGAGGCTAATAAATTTTTTGCTGGTTTGTTTTTTGATCCTTTGAAGTATGATTTGTCAATAGAAGGTAGGGCTAAGATTAATGAAACACTAAATATAGATATACCAAAAGATATTAGAGTATTAACGGTTGATGATTTTTTTGGGATAATTAATCATATAATCTTGTTTAAAAATGGTAAAGTTTCAGCGGATGATATGGATAGCCTTTCAAATAGAAGAGTTCATTTAGTAGGTGAGCTTTTATATTCAGAAGTTAGAAAAGGTTTATATAGAATGCAAAGGCTAATAAAAGATAGACTTTTAATGCCAAAAGAAACAGAAGATTTAACACCATATGATGTAATTAATACAAAACCTGTTGCAACCGCAATTAAAGACTTTTTTGCAACAGGACAGTTGTCTCAATTTTTAGATCAAACAAATATACTATCTGAGATTTCTCACAAGAGAAGACTGTCGGCTTTAGGACCAGGCGGTTTAACACGTGAGAGAGCAGGTTTTGAAGTCCGCGATGTTCACCCATCCCATTATGGAAGACTTTGTCCAATAGAAACACCAGAAGGGCCAAATATAGGCTTAATTGTTTCGTTTTCAATATACGCTAGGGTAAACGAGTTTGGGTTTATAGAAACACCATATAGAATAGTAGAAAATGGGAAGGTTACAGATAAAATTGTTTATATGACAGCAGGCAAAGAAAAAGACCACATAATTGCACAAGCCAGTGTTGATTTAAATCCTGATGGCACATTTGCCCAAGATTATGTACCGTCAATGAAAAACGGTGAATTTATTATGGCATACAAAATGGATGTTAACCTGATGGATGTATCTCCAAGACAGATTGTTTCCGTTGCGGCGAGCTTGATACCATTTTTGGAACACGATGATGCAAATAGAGCACTTATGGGTTCAAACATGCAGCGTCAAGCTGTCCCACTTATTGCTCCTGAAGCTCCACTTGTGGGTACAGGCATGGAAAAAGAAGTAGGAACATACTCAAGGCATGCAGTGCTTGCTAAAAGAGATGGTAAAGTTATAAGAATAGAAAGCAACAAAATTTATATAGCAGTGCAATCACAAGAAGGAGCTTATGAAATAGATAAATATGATTTAAATAATTTTGTCAGATCAAACCAGGATACATGTTTTTCGCAAAAACCAATTGTAAAAATTGGTGATTATGTTAAAAAAGGTCAGGTTATTGCAGATGGTCCTACAATGGACAAAGGAGAGCTTGCGCTTGGAAGAAATATGGTTGTAGCTTTTGTACCATGGCGTGGATACAACTATGAAGATGGTATAACAATTTCAAGACGTGTTGTCGAAGAAGATTTGTTCACATCTATACATATAAAAGAGTTTGAAGTTTATGCGCGCGATACTAAACTTGGACCAGAAGAAATAACTGCTGATATTCCAAGTGCATCTGCTGAGTTAATTAAAAATTTAGACAAAAATGGCATAGTAAGAATTGGTGCCTATGTAAAACCCGGAGATATCCTTGTTGGAAAAGTTACACCAAAAGCGGAAACCCACTATTCCCCAGAAGAGAGGCTTTTAAGGGCAATTTTTGGTGAAAAAGCCTCTAATGTGTCAGATTCGTCCCTTAGAGTTCCATCAGATACAGAAGGCACTGTGATTGATGTTAGAATTTTTAGGCGAAAAGGCACCGAAAAACTAGCACGTGAAGAGTATATACAAAAAGAGGATATAAAAAAGATAAATGAAGAACTAAAAACTCAACTGCACCTTTTAGAGAACTTAAAACTAGAATCATACAAAAAATTGTTGGAAGAAGAAACATTAGAAAAAGATTTGTCTTTGCAGGATATTGTTTACAAGAAAGGCAGCAAATTGGATAAATGTGCGCTTGATGCTTTGGATGAAAATCAAATTAAAGAATTGCTATCCCCAAAAAACAAGTTGAAAGCAAAAGAAATAGAAAAACACTATAAAAAGATATCTAAAGCTTTAAAAGATGAGTATGCTAAAAAAATAAAAGAAATTGATAAAGAAGATGAATTGCCGCCAAGTGTAATAATGAGCGTAAAAGTTTTTATTGCAACAAAAAGAAAATTATCCGTTGGCGATAAAATGAGTGGAAGACACGGTAACAAAGGTGTGGTTTCACGAATATTGCCGGTATGTGATATGCCTTTTATGGAAGATGGTAGGCCGGTTGATGTTGTATTAAATCCATTAGGCGTACCTTCGAGGATGAATTTAGGGCAAATTCTTGAGACTCATTTGGGTTGGATATCTAAAGGTTTGGGTAAAAAAATTAATGAGCTAATAAAAGAAGAAAAAAAAGATGTACTAAAGCAATATTTAAAACAAATATTTCTTGGCAATGCTGATAAATTTATTGATAGTCTAAGCGATGAGATGCTTGATAGGTATGTTAAAGAATGGAAAAACGGTGTACATTTTGCAGCCCCTGTATTTGAAGGTCCAAAAGAAAAAGATTTTGATTACTATAAAAAGCTTTTAGGTATTGATACCTTTAAATCAACACTCTATGACGGCTTAACTGGTGAAAAATTCATAGAACCCGTCACTGTTGGTGTTATGTATATATTAAAACTACACCATTTAGTAGATGATAAAGTTCATGCAAGGAGCGTGGGGCCATACTCGCTTGTTACACAACAGCCTCTTGGAGGTAAGGCACATTTTGGCGGACAAAGATTTGGAGAGATGGAAGTATGGGCTTTAGAAGGCTATGGAGCTGCATATACTTTGCAGGAAATGCTTACTGTAAAATCCGACGATGTAAGTGGAAGAAGCAAAATGTACGAAGCAATAGTAAAAGGAAAACCAGTGTTATTGGGCGGTATTCCTGAATCGTTTAATGTACTTGTTAAAGAATTGCAGTCTTTGGGTTTGGATATAGAACTTTTAAAAGATGTTAGAAGAAGATAGGGGGTATAATGTTTACTGTATTAAAAAGTAAGCCAAAATCATCTAGAGATTTTGATAGCATAAGGATTAAGTTAGCTTCCCCTGAACGTATAAGAGAATGGAGTTATGGAGAAGTAAAAAAAGCTGAAACAATTAACTATAGAACTTTTAAACCAGAAAGAGATGGTCTGTTTTGCGCTAAAATTTTTGGCCCAATGAAAGATTATGAATGTTTATGCGGTAAATACAAGCGTATTAAATACAAAGGTATTGTTTGTGAAAAGTGTGGTGTTGAAGTTACAGAATCTCGAGTAAGAAGAGAACGAATGGGTCATATTGAGCTTGCAGTTCCTGTTGTTCATATATGGTATTTAAAAAGCGTTCCAAGCATGCTTTCTATTGTGCTTGATATGAAATTAAAGGATTTAGAAAGGATCGTTTACTATGAAGCGTATGTTGTTGTCCATTCAGAAGTTGATGAAATACCAGTAAAAACTGTTTTAACTGAAACGGCCTATAAAGAAGCAATAGAAACATACGGTATAAGAGTAAATGCTGAAATAGGAGCTCAGGCTATCTATACTTTACTAAAAAACCTGGATCTAGATAAAGTTTTAGATGAACTAAAAGAAGAATATGATGCAACTACTTCTGATTTAAAAAAGAAAAAAATTATGAAGCGCGCAAAACTCATCGAAAAATTTAAGAGAAGTCAAAATAAACCTGAGTGGATGGTATTAAAAGTACTACCAGTATTGCCTCCAGATTTAAGACCGCTTGTTTCTTTAGAAGGGGGTAGGTTTGCATCATCTGACTTAAACGATTTATATAGAAGAATTATAAATAGAAATAATAGATTAAAGAGATTGTTGGAACTTGGTGCTCCTTCAATAATTGTAAGAAACGAAATGAGAATGCTTCAAGAAGCTGTAGATGCTTTAATTGACAATGGCAGAAGGAAACAAGTGGTAAGGGCATCAAACAATAGACCACTAAAATCGCTAAGCGATACAATAAAAGGCAAAGAAGGACGATTTAGAAGAAATCTTCTTGGTAAAAGGGTTGATTATTCTGGAAGGTCTGTAATTGTAGCAGGACCGGATTTAAGAATTGATCAATGTGGTTTGCCAAAAATTATGGCTTATGAGCTATTTAAACCATTTATTTATAATAAACTAATAGAAGAAGGTCACGCATTAACTGTAAAAAATGCTAAAAAGATAGTAGAAGATAAAGAACCTATAGTTTGGGATTTATTGGAAGATATTGTAAAAGAATACCCTGTTATGTTAAATAGGGCACCTACATTACATAGAATTTCCATACAATCATTTTACCCAGTTCTAACAGATGAAAAGGCAATAAGACTCCATCCTTTGGTATGCGCTGCTTTTAACGCGGATTTTGATGGAGACCAGATGGCTGTGCATGTACCAATTAGTGTTGAAGCACAATTAGAATCAAAGGTAATAATGTTGTCTTCTCATAATATTATTTCTCCAGCTCATGGTAATCCAATAGCTGTACCATCACAGGATATGGTTTTAGGGATTTATTATATGACAAAAGCAAGAGAAAACGCCAAGGGTGAGTCAGCAATATTTGCAAATGCCTGGAGTGTAAGATTAGCATATGAGAATGGCGTAGTAGATTTGAATGCTAAAATAAAATATAAAGTTGAAAATACAGTTATTAATACTACAGTAGGTAGGGTTTTATTTAGTGAAATTGTACCAAAAGTAGTACCATTTTCACTAATAAATAAGACAATCGGAAAAAAAGACCTTAATAACCTTATTTCATATATATATAAAAATACTGATTTACCAACAACAGTTGCTTTTTTAGATGATGTTAAAAAAATGGGTTTTGAGATGGCAACAAAATCTGGTATATCAATTTCTGTTGATGATATACTGGTACCTGAAGATAAATCAAGTATTATCGAACATGCAGAAGAAGAAGCAAGAAAAATTCAAAATCAGTATGAGCAAGGTCTTCTAACAGATTCAGAGCGATATAACAAAATTGTTGATCTTTGGAATAATGTTACAGAAGAAATATCAAAAGTTATGATGTTAAAATTGGGCGGTGCCTATAATGAAAGTTTTAACCCAATTTTTATTATGGCAGATTCTGGAGCAAGAGGCAGTTTACAGCAAATGAGACAACTTGCTGGAATTAGAGGTTTAATGACTAAACCTTCAGGTGATATTATTGAAACACCAATAAAATCAAATTTCAAAGAAGGTCTTAATGTTATTGAATACTTTGTTTCAACTCATGGAGCAAGAAAAGGTCTGGCAGACACAGCGTTAAAAACAGCTAATGCAGGTTATTTAACAAGAAAACTTATTGATGTAGCACAAGATGTTTTTATTACAATAGAAGACTGTGGAACAACAGAAGGCCTGGAGGTTAGCGCTTTAATTGTAAATGGTGAAGAAATTGAATCTTTACAAGAAAGAATTGTAGGTAGAATAGCTGCTGAAGATATAATTAGCCCATTAACTCAAGAATTAATTGTAAAAGAAAATCAGGAAATTACAGAAGAATTAGCAGAAAAAATTGTTGAAGCCGGCATAAGAAGTGTAAAAATATTTTCTGTTCTAACCTGCAAAGCAAAATATGGTGTTTGTGCTAAATGTTATGGAAGGGATTTAGCTAGAGGTAGAAAAGTAGAAATTGGCGAAGCTGTAGGCATTATTGCTGCACAATCAATTGGCGAGCCAGGAACTCAGCTTACGCTTAGAACATTCCATGTGGGTGGTACTGCTTTAAGGGCAGGCGAAAAAGTGAGTGCAGAAACGAAAAAAGGTGGTATAGTAAAATATTTTAACTTAAGAACCTCTGTTAATTCTGAAAACAACAATGTTATATTAAGTAGAAGAGACGCAGCAGTACTAATTATAGAACCTCAGATTGTTTCAGAAAGTACTGGCTTGGTAAATATTGAACAGACGAAAACAGATTTTGTATTAAAAATAGATGATAAAGAAAGTTATAATATTAGAAAAATTGATTTTATTAATGAAAAAGACATCATTCAAAATGATGCTAATGTAGTTGGAAAGTTGATTTTTAATGTTGAAAACGGCCAATTAGTAAAAGAAGGTGATCTTTTGGTGGGTAGAATACTTGAAGTTTACACAGTACCAAAAAATCTACCTTATGGCGCAAGAATATACTTAAAAGATAATGATACCATAAGGCGATTTATTAGAACAAGTGATGCTGGTATTGTCAAATTTGTTGTATTAAAAGGACAAACATTTGTAGAAGTTGATAGTTTCGAAAACGATATTGTAGATAAGCATGGTGCCCATATAATAATTGAAGATGAAAATGCTACATTAAAAAAGAGATACTATCTATCTATAGGCAGTAAAGTTTTTGTTAAAAGTAAGAGCAAAGTAAAAGCGGGTGACATAATAGCAGGTTTTGACGATGTCATTAAAAAACGCATCATGGAATCTGATCCATCAATTTATTTATCAAGCACTATTATAGCAGATTGGGATTCATATACAGACTTTTTGCTTGTAGATACAGATGGTTATGTAAGGTTTGTTGATATAGTTAACAATGTAACTTTAAGGGTAGATATAGATAAAATAACTGGATTAAAGAGCAATATTATTATTGAAAGTAAAAATATTAATCTTAAACCTCGAATTGAGATTGTCGATGAAAATGGCAATGTAAAAATATCAGAAAATACTCATGAAAAAGCAGAATATTATCTTCCACCTGGTATAATTTTGCAAAAAGAAAATGGAGACTATGTAAGACCTGGTGATGCTATTGGTAAAATACCAAGAGAAGCTACAAAAACCACAGACATTACAGGTGGTTTGCCAAGATTAAATGACATATTTGAAGCAAAAAAACCAAAAGACTCTGCTGTATTAAGTGAAATAAGCGGTGTTGTATCTTATGAGGGAGAAATTAAAGGAAAACGAAAGGTCGTTATAACATCAACAATAGGTAAAGGTGAAGCAAAAAAAGAATACTTAATTCCTCGAAATAAGCGCATATTAGTTTACCCAGGTGATAGGGTTCAAGCTGGTGATCCCTTAACAGATGGTATTATAAACCCACATGATATTCTAAGAATCTTAGGTGAAAAAGTTTTAAGGTGGCATTTGGTAAACGAAATACAACAGGTTTATAAAATGCAAGGTGTTTCTATAAATGACAAACATATAGAAATAATTGTAAAACAGATGTTATCTAAGATTATTGTTGAAGATTCAGGGGACACAGATTTTATAGAAGGTGATTTAGTTGATAAATTTGTATTTGAAAGAAAAAATCAGCAGGCTATAGAAAATGGTAAAAAACCTGCAATAGGAAAGATCAGTTTACTTGGAATAACAAAAGCTTCTTTAAATACAGATAGTTTTATTTCTGCTGCTTCATTTCAAGAAACAGTTAAAGTTTTAACAGATGCAGCTATAAGTGGCTCAATTGATTCACTTAGGGGATTAAAGGAAAATGTTATTGTGGGGAGGTTAATTCCAGTAGGAACTGGTCAAAAAAGATTTGATGATATGAATATTGAGATGAAAATTCTTGACAAATAAAAGTTTTATTGGTAATTTAGTCAAGCTAATATTTCAAGGAGGTAATGGGTGCCAACTATTAACCAGTTAGTAAGGATAGGTAGAAAGAAAGTTAAAGAAAAAACGAAGACTTTGGCGTTACAGGGTTGTCCACAAAGAAGAGGCGTTTGTACAAGGGTATACACAACTACTCCAAAAAAACCTAACTCAGCTTTAAGAAAAGTTGCTAGAGTTAAATTGACAACGGGATATGAAGTAACGGCTTATATACCAGGTGAAGGTCATAATTTACAGGAACACTCTATTGTTCTTGTAAGAGGTGGTAGGGTAAAAGATTTACCTGGTGTTAGGTATCATATAATAAGAGGTACACTTGATACTGCCGGTGTTAACGATAGAAAACAAGGTAGATCAAAGTACGGAGCTAAAAAACCCAAGGAAGGTGCTGTAAATGAGAAGAAGAAGGGCTGAGAAAAGACAAACACAAAGTGATTTAGTTTATAATAGTGTTTTGGTTCAAAAGGCTATAAACAAGATTATGTACGATGGAAAAAAGTCACTTGCTCAAAATATATTTTATAAAAGTCTTGATTTAGTAAAAGAAAAAACTGGTCAAAATCCTTTAGAAATATTTGAACAAGCTTTAAACAATATTATGCCAAAACTAGAAGTTCGCCCAAGAAGAGTTGGTGGTGCTACCTATCAGGTACCTGTCGAAGTTAGAAAAGAAAGGCAGGTAAGTCTTGCTATTCGCTGGCTTGTAAATTATGCAAGACAAAGAAATGAAAAAAGAATGTTTGAAAAACTAGCAGGAGAAATTTTAGACGCTTTCAATAATAGAGGCGGCGCAATAAAGAAAAAAGAAGATACGCATAAAATGGCTGAAGCAAATAGGGCTTTTGCACACTATAAGTGGTGAGGTGGTATTTTGAGTAGAGCATACCCTTTAGAAAATGTTAGAAATATAGGAATTATTGCTCATATAGATGCAGGAAAGACTACAACGTCGGAAAGAATTCTATTCTATACGGGCGTTTCACATAAAATTGGTGAAGTCCACGAAGGCACTGCTACAATGGATTGGATGGAGCAGGAAAAAGAGCGTGGAATCACAATCACTTCAGCTTCAACTGTTTGCTTTTGGAAAAATCATAAAATTAATTTAATAGACACGCCTGGGCATGTGGATTTTACAGTTGAAGTAGAAAGATCCTTAAGAGTTTTAGATGGTGCTGTTGGTGTGTTTTGCGCAGTTAGTGGAGTTGAGCCACAATCAGAAACTGTTTGGCGCCAGGCTAATAAATATAATGTACCAAGAATAGCTTTTGTTAACAAAATGGATAGAACTGGTGCCAATTTTTTTAATGTTGTTAAAGAAATAAACACAAAATTAGGTTCTATTCCAGTAGTATTACAAATTCCAGTTGGTTCGGAATCAAATTTTGTAGGTGTTGTTGACCTTGTTAAAATGAAAGCAATTATTTGGGATTCTGATGTGCTTGGTGCTACATTTAGTGAAAAAGAAATTCCTGCTGATTTGTCTAGCTTAGCTAATGAATATAGGACAAAACTTATAGAAACAGTAGCTGATTATGACGAAGAATTAATGATGGATTACCTAGATGGTAAAGAAATCCCCGAAGATAAAATAATACAAGCTATAAGAAAAGCTACATTGTCAGGTAAATGTACACCGGTGTTGTGTGGAAGTGCTTTTAAAAATAAAGGCGTTCAGCCCCTGCTTGATGCAGTTACACTTTATTTACCTTCGCCGATCGATGTAGGTAGTATTAAAGGCAAAAATTTATCTGGCGAAGAAGAAGAAAGAATGCCTGACGATAAAGAACCATTATGTGCTTTAGCTTTCAAAATATTAAGTGATCCGTATGTAGGTAAACTTACATACTTAAGAATATATTCTGGGGTTTTAAAATCTGGCTCATATGTATTAAATTCAGCCAAAGGTAAAAAAGAAAGAATTGGAAGGCTTCTTTTAATGCACGCAAATAAACGAGAAGATATAGAAGAAGCTCATGCAGGTGATATTGTAGCTGCAATTGGTTTAAAATATACGGCCACAGGTGATACGTTGTGTGCAGAAGAAAAACCAATTATACTTGAAGCAATGGAGTTTCCAGAACCTGTTATATCAATTGCTGTTGAGCCTAAAACTAAAGCAGATCAAGAAAAACTATCAAATGCTTTACAAAAGCTAGCAGAAGAAGACCCTACATTTAGAATAAAATTTGATGAAGAAACAGCTCAAACGATTATATCCGGTATGGGCGAACTTCACCTTGAAATAATTGTGGATAGATTAAAAAGAGAATTTAATGTAAATGTTAATACAGGCAAACCTCAAGTAGCTTATAAGGAAAGTATTAAAGCTAAAGTTAAAAAACAAGGTAAATTTGTTAGACAAACTGGCGGCCATGGTCAATATGGTGATGTATGGCTTGAAGTTGAACCACAAGAGAGAGGCAAAGGTATAACATTTGTAAATAAAATAGTTGGTGGTGTTATTCCAAAAGAATTTATACCAGCAGTTGAAGAAGGTGTTAAAGAGGCCGCAGAAAATGGTGTATTGGCTGGTTATGAGGTTATAGATGTTAAAGCTACACTGGTAGACGGTTCATACCACGAAGTTGATTCATCTGAAATGGCTTTCAAAATAGCTGGATCTATGGCTTTTAAAGAAGCTCTTAAAGCAGCTAAACCGTATTTATTAGAGCCTATTATGGATGTTGAAGTTTCTACACCTGAACAGTACTTAGGAGATGTTATAGGTGATTTAAGTTCAAGAAGAGGTAAAATCAAGAGCATGGAAGATAAGTCGGGTGTTAAAGTTATAAGAGCTGACATACCCCTTGGTGAAATGTTTGGATATGCTACAACATTGAGATCTATAACACAAGGCCGTGGTACTTATGTAATGCAATTTTCAACATATGAAGAAGTCCCAAGTTCTATTGCGGAAAAAATAATAAAGAAAGAAGTTTAGGAGGTTTCCATTATGGCAAAGGAAAAATATGTTCGTACCAAACCTCACGTAAATATTGGTACAATTGGACACGTTGACCATGGTAAGA
>NZ_FMYU01000003.1:0-154296 GCF_900101285.1 Desulfurella multipotens | reverse complement strand
AATGTAGGTTTTTTAGGAATAAGCACAAATGTGCCAGATACTATAGGCCATGTGTTTACACCAGGCTGATATGCTAGAGATTGACAAAAACCGTTTTGAGGAGCCCACTGTGCTTTTGCTGCAGCTTCTTTGAAGGCTGCTATGCTTGGTATAACCCATTTACCTGCTTTGTTTTGTAATTCTACGCTTGTTAGATGATTTTGTAGCCAGAATGCATACTCAACATAGCCAATCGAGCCTTTTATCTGCTTTACATAGTTTGACACACCCATATTGCCTTTTCCGCCAACGCCTACTGGCCAGTTTACAGATAAGCCGTAATGAACTTTTTCATTCCAAGCTTTGCTAATCTGACTTAGCCAGTAAGTAACATTCCAGTTTGTACCAGAACCATCCGCTCTATGAACTACAGTAATAGGAATATGCGGCAATCTCAAGCCAGGATTATCTTTTTCGATTTGTGGATCATTCCAATATTTAATCTCTCCCATAAAAATTTTTGGTACAACTGCATTTGATAGTTTAAGCTGATTGTCTTTCAAGCCAGGAATATTTACAACTAGCACTATACCGCCAACTAAAGAGGGAAACTGTAGTAGATTTTTTTTATTTAACTCTTGCTCTGATAAACACATATCTGTGCCACCAAATGCCACTACACCCTGACTTACCTGCTGTATGCCTGCACCTGAGCCTACACCTTGATAATTCACTTTGTTGCCAGTAGCTTTCTCGTACTCATAAGCCCATTTTGTATAAACTGGATAAGCAAACGTAGAACCAGCTCCGTTAATATTTGTAGCATAAGAATTACCAAACCACGAAAAAACCAAAAACAATGTAGCAAAAAAAATACTTTTAAAATAACTCATACGCCCCCCACAAAGCAAATTTTTATCTGCTGCAAACGTATTGTATATTAAAAGTTGTTAATTAAACATCAAAGAATTGTAAAATTTTTGTAAAGTTCTATTGCAAGGATTTAATTATTTCAATAAAATCACTTTCGCTAATTTTGCCAGGTACTCTAACCCTTGGAATACCTTTTTTGTCTATAAAAATACTTGTAGGTGTTGCAAAAATCCCTCCAAGAGGCGTAGTTTGTGAATAATTTCCCCAATAAAGAGGGTACTTAACGCCAAATTGAGAAGCAAAAGCTCTAATTTGATCAACATGATCAAAAGGATCAACACCAATTACTACCACATTCTTTTGGTTTTTTCCATATAATTCATAAAGCTTATTTAATGTTGGCACTTCTTTTTGACAATAATAGCAACCAACATCAAAAAAGGTCATTACAACAATCTTACCTTTAAAATTGTCAACATTTGTTTTTTGACCATTTATGCCTACTAATTCCAGATTAAACGCAAACGCATTACTTGTTGTAATTAAAAAGATTAACAAAGTAAAAAAAATTTTTTTGAAATTCATAATGGATCCTCCCTTTCTAAATATGAAAGGTATCACAAATAAATAGAAAAATCAATTACTGATTTCTTATTGTTTTTTTTGTTCACTTAGGTTCATTAACCAATATACAATTCCCAAAACCAGTACAAGCAAACCAAGTATAGCCACTTCTTCTGACTTTTGGGGTTCAAGTGAAAATATTAAAATTTTTCGCAAAAGAGCTGCCATTGCAAGACTTATAAATACATTTAAAGCAAATTTTTTACCCTTTAATCTTTTGACTTCTTCTTCTAAAAGCTCTCTTACAGTCCACAAAATTAACATAGCACCAAGTATGTTAATTACCGTATGTTCAAACGAAGAATTAGAATTAAGTAAAAATTTAAATATATCGGATACAAACAAGAAAAATATCAATAGACTTGTCAATACAAGCAAACTAACTAAACCGACATCAAAAAAATACGATAATCTCGAGCTCAACCTAACTATATTAGTTTCTATTTTGCTTTTTGCAACATAGAATTGATTTTCGTCAATATATGAACTTGTCATTATATCTAAATTTATATCTAGTATTTTATCAATTGATAGTTTAAGTTCTTCTTGTCTATGATATACATCATAATTTTCTAATACAATGCTGTGTAAAAAAGATCTAATAAAATTCATAGTAGCACTTACATAATGTGAAGGTAGTCCTATTTGAGCATGCACTTCACCTATTTTTTTAATCTTTCTTAAATAATCTTCATTGAATTGTGCATTAAATAAATCCAAAAACCATAATTTTAATTTCTCTTTATGACGATTTTTAATTTCTTCGCTTGATAAAAATTTGCTATAGTTATCAAAATTAGATATAAATTTATGAAGTTCTTCTACAAAACTATTAGCATTTTTCTTTGCCAAATCTTTTAAGCTTGCTAAATTTGATATGTCATCATCCGTCAAGTTATATATTTGAATAACCTTTTCCAAAGTTCCCATACGGTTTAATTATTGTAAAAAAAATGGATTTGTCAATATTTTAGCTGCCCGCTGTAATTGCAGGCAGCTAAAATATTTTAAGGGCATGATTCGCTATAAGGAACTTTACCTAAACCTATCAAAAAAGCTTTAAAAGGTGCAATAAATTGCATTGCTTCGCCTTTTGACCCTATAAAAGTCATTTTAGAAAACATTCCTATATTCATAAAACCAAAATTACCTGCTGCTAAAGATTTCCAATTTTGAGTTGTAGCATACATTGTAAACTCTGGATGGGGGTCTTTTTGAGCACCACCATAAATACATACTGCTTTTCCGTTTTCATTTTTAATTTCGACTTCTGAAATTATTTTTGGGTTACAATCTTGCCTATAAAAAGCTATGGTTTTGTAACCTTTTTCCTTATTAACATTGTATTTCGACCATTCTGCCATGGTAGTCTGCAGATGCTCGTTCCAATAAGAACAAAATTCTTTTGTCCAACTAGCACTCATCCAGGGTTGTTCCGCTAAAGATAAAGAACATGAAATCAACAAAATAAATGCACTTAACACAAATCCTTTAAACATCAACACCTCCAAAAAATGATAAATTTATTTAACTAGATTAATAATATATAACTAAATAATCTTGTCAATAAAAAAATACAAATAATTCCAAATTATATTTAAAGTTTTGGTGGTTTTGACTTGTTTGTAAAAAACCACTTAAGAGATCTTAGTAAATCAAACAAAAAAGGCACATAGAAACTAATAATCTTAATAATATTTTTTGGATAGAAAATTATTCTAAAACCTTTTTTATCTTCTTTATGTAGCCTTTTTACAAATGTTATAAATGCACTTTTATTTTTTGCCAGCAGAATTTTACTGAGCATTTTGTTGTATCTATCTAAAAGCATTGTATTTTTCCATTTTAAAAGTTGTTTTTTATCAAAACCAAGTCCAAGAGCATATCTATATGGAGATTTAATAAATTCTAAACTATCAAAGAGTTTATCTATATCAGATAACATAGAAACATTATTTTCATGGAGCCTCCATGTTGCAATAACTTTATTAGACAAGATAACATTTCCAAGAAGACATAATCTTAAAAAAGATTCTACGTCTTCATTTATAATATCATGTTTATAAAAACCAATTTTTACAGCAGCCTGTCTTAAATAAAGCGTTGCTGAATGAAAATAAGGTATTTTGTTCCAGTTTAAAAAAACATAAAAACCATTTATGCATGTTTCTTCTTTGCGCTTATATGTAATTTTTGAATCATCAAAAACAGTTTCAGCGAGTGCCATTACCATAACTATATTTGCGCATTCCTGTTTGTGATAAAAATTTATCTGGTTAACCATAAAAGAAATTGCATCAGTTGCAATTAAATAATCGTCACCATCTAAATTTAGCACATATTCACCTGTTGCATATTCATACAAAAGTTTTCTATGATTTGCTACCCTGCCAATGTTTTTTTCATTTCTATAATACTTTAGGCGTTTATCATTATATTCTTTTACAATTTGACGCGTATCATCCAAAGATGCATCATCTGAAACTATAACTTCTAAATTTGGATAATCCTGATTTAAGGCAGAATCAATTGCTTGTTTTATATATTTTGCCTGATTGTATGCTGGTATGGCAATTGTAACTTTTGGTTTATCCATTTTTTATCCTCAATATTTTGTTTAAAACCAATATAAATAATATAAATTCGGTAAGCGAAAACGCAATACTTGCCCCCAAATCTTTTAAAAAGTATCCAAGAATTAAGCAAATTATTATATCAAATATTGATACAAATACAATGCTTTTTGTAAAATACCTTTCAAAGTTTAAATTTATAAGCCCAATCGTACCAAATAAATAATTAAAACTACCAAATAATATAACAAAACTTAAAACTCTCATATCGATTACAGCTTCAGGCATAGGCTTTGCAGAAATAATCTTTATTATAAAGCCTGAAAATACAAAAACAAATAGCATTATTAAAAATAAAATCAAAACATAGTATCTTGCGATAGAAAATAAATTTTTAACAGCATCTTTTTTTGATATATTGTGATATTTTTTTGATAGATGAGGATATAGGCTTTGACCAATAGGACTCATTAAAGCTTGCAAACTCATAACAATTTTTGAAGTTAAAGCATAATAGCCCACAGCTGTATTTGTAGACACAAGACCTAAAAAAAAGGTATTTGCATTTCTATAAATGTTTGTTGATATTATTGCCAAAAATAAATGCCAGCCTTCTTTTAACCGATGTTTTATATTTTCAAAACTGAAAGTCAAACTAATATTAAATTGTTTTATGGCAATATAAAAAGCTATTAAACCACCAATTAAAAAACCTAATGAATTGATTAATGGTACATATAAATAATCTTTTTCTTGTTTAATAAAAACAAATATACACAGTGTAAAAATAAGTTTTATAAGAATGTTTGTAAGCGTAATATATTTCATTTTTTCTAAACCTTGAAAAAGCCAAACTGGAAACAACATTTGCCCAATTAGCACTAAAAGTGAAAAATAAAATATCTCATATTCATTATAAAATTTTTTGAAACTAAAGATTATAATTGTAGAAATAATCATACTAAAAATCACGAAAGCTAACTTTACATACAAAACAGATGAAAAAATTTCTGAAATTTTTTTAGAATCATTACGGTTTATCGATATTAGTTTAGTCGCAGATAAACTGAATCCATAATCTGTAAAAATAACAAAATATGCGGCAAACGACTGAGCAAATGCAACGAGACCATATTTATCAATACCAATCGTCCTTACCAGGTAAGGGATAGTGATAAAAGGCAAAATATAGTTAGCACCTTGCATTAAACCTAAAAAAATTATATTTTTAAAAACTAACTTTTTATCTTCGCTTAAACGCATTTTATCAAATCAGCATCTCTTAAAATCGTCTTCAACCCTTATAATATCATCTTCTCCTACATACTCACCAACTTGAGCTTCTATAATTACCAAATCAATTTTACCGGGATTTTCTAATCTATGAAGCTCGCCAATTTTGATATATGTAGATTCATTTGGTCTTAATATAAATTCTTTATCACCAACGCTCACCTGGGCTGTACCAGACACAACAATCCAATGCTCGCTTCTGTGTAAATGTTTTTGCAAAGAAAGCCTTTTTTGCGGTTTAACTACAATTTTCTTTATTTTGTAAAATCGGTTTTGTTCTAATAACGTATAATTGCCCCATGGTCTGTATACAGTTAAGTGAGCATCTGTTAATTCTGAGTTTTTAGTTTTAAGCATAGAAACTATATCTTTTACTTTCTGACCAGAACCCTTTTTCGATATAAGTAAAGCATCAGCAGTATCAACAATAATTAAATCTTCTACGTCTATTGCTCCTATTGTTCTTGAATTTTCTTCTATAATAAGGTTATTTTTCGAATTTATAAGTATTGAATTATTTCTTGTATTACCATTTTGATCTTTTTCTAAAACCTCATAAAGACTATCAAAACTACCCAAGTCGTTCCAGTCTATGTCAAAAGGCACAATTTTTAATTTTTTACTTTTTTCTGCTACAGCATAATCTATACTCTTCGATTCAATTTTTAGCATATCATCAATTTTTATTCTTACAGGAGAACAATTTTTTGCATTTTTCCATGCAGTATAAGATAACTCAAAAATTTCTTTTTCGTGCAGATTTAACTCTTCCAGATAAGTTTTTGCTTTAAAACAAAATATTCCACTATTCCAAAAGTAATTACCGTCTTCAATGTATCTTTTTGCAGTTTCTAAATCTGGTTTTTCTTTAAATTCTAAAACATTAAACCCATCAGCTTTTATATATCCATAACCAGTATTTGGGCTTGTTGGCTTTATGCCAAATGTCACAATATAATCCAACTTAGCAAGTTCTTTAGCTTTTTTTAAACTTTCATAATAATTATTAGACGCTTTAATGTAATGGTCAGCACTTGAAACGAGCACAAGTTGATCTTGTTCAACCATAAAACTAGCAAAAGCAACTGCTGGTGCAGTGTTTTTGCCAACTGGCTCAAGTATAAACTCCACATTATTCATACTTAAACCGATCTCTTCAATTTGATCAAGCGCTAAAAAATAATGAGATTCATTTGTTACAAATATAAATTTTTCAGCAAATTCTTTATTTCTTAATACAGTTAGTTGAAATAAAGATTTATTATCGAAAAGCTTTATAAACTGTTTTGGGTAAAGGCTTCTGCTAAGTGGCCAAAGCCTGGTACCAGAACCACCACACAAAACTACATTTACCATAAACCTCCCCTTTTTATCAAAATTTCCAAAACATTATAGAAATTGTGATACTAAAAAGTCAAATTATTTGTTAAAATAGTCCTAGTATATTTTTTAATTCTTTAATATTTGATTTACTTACAGGTATGCGAGTTTTATTTGCATCTTTAACTACAAGCCAGTAAGTGCTTTTAAACCATGGTATAATTTCTAATACATATTCCAAATTTACAATATAGCTTTTTTGAACTCTATAAAATTGAGAAAAATTTTGTAATTTTTCTTCAAGATGTTTCATAGAACTTTTAAAAATAAAAGTGTCTTCTTTTGTGAAAATTTCAACAAACCCTTCTTGAGATCTGGCAAATACAATTTCAGAAAAATCTAATAGATAAATTTTGCCTTTTTTTTCAACAGGTATTTTATTAATTTTTTTATTCTGCAATTCGTTTTTTTTGACAAAATTTTTAGCTTTTTCTAAAGCTTTTTGCAATCTAGAAGCACTGATTGGTTTTAGCAGGTAATCAATAGCATTTAATTCAAAAGCTTCAACTGCATAATTATCATAGGCTGTCGTAAAAATTATAGCAATATTTTGATTTTCCAACATTTTTAAAAGTTCTAAACCATTTATTTTTGGGATATTTATATCAATAAATACAACATTTGGCTTCAAGTTTTTTGCTAATTTTAGACCTTCAATACCATTTTGAGCACAACCTACAATTTCAATATCATTAAATAAATGCAATAGATAAGTCAACTCATCAATTGCTGGTTGTTCATCTTCTACAATTAAAGCTTTAAGCATGAGCGATCTCTGCAAGTGGCATTAAAAAGTGCACATTTGTGCCCTTACCTTCTCTTGTGTTTATATGAAGCCGCGATATATTGCCAAAAATAGACACAAGACGTTCATTAACATTTTTTATCCCTATTCCAGCACTATTTTGAGATTGAATATCGCTTTTATAATGAGTATCAAATAAATGTTGTAGCTTTTCCTGATTTATGCCAGGTCCATTATCAGTTACGCTAAAATGAATATATGAATCTTCTCTTTTAATTTTTATGGTTAAAACTAATTTTGATGTAATTAAAGGCATAGAATGTTTTATTGAATTTTCAACGAGAGGTTGCAAAATAAATGCAGGTATTTTTTCATTAAGCAAACTTTCGTCAATTTCTTCTTTAATCTCAATTTTACTACCAAAGCGAGCTTTTTCAATATAAAGGTATGATTTTATAATTTCTAATTCTTTTTCAATCGTAATAAAAGAACCAATATTTTTAAGGTTATATCTAAGATATTCGCTTAAATTAATCAAAATTTCTCTAGCTAATTGTGGATTTGTTCTGATAAAAGATATTACTGTGTTAAGCGTGTTAAACAAAAAATGTGGATTCATTTGAGAAGCAAGCGCAATTAGTTTTGCTTGAGAAGCTAGTTTTTTCTGCTCTTCAACTTGAGCTATTTCAATCTGATAAGAAATTAGCTGAGCAAGTCCTTTTGCAAGCTCTATATCTGTACTTGAGATAACTTTTCTGTTAACCTTCTTTTTCGCTCTATATAACTTTAAAGTGCCTATCGTATTATTAAAACATTTTAATGGAACAATTACAACACTATTTAACTGACACGTCTTGATTGAGCAACCTATTTCTTCTTTTGTCATTGCTATATTAATCTCTCCATTTAATATGCTGTTTTTTGTGGCGCTTGTTTGGATTGGCATAGAGCTTTTGTGATGGTCATCCCCAACTCCAACATGTGCAAGTATTTTACTAGTATCTGTCAAGGCTACCGCATCCAAATCCGTTGACTCGTAAATAATTTTTGCTGTATTGTATGCAGATACCTCATTTAATCCGTTTCGCAAAAAAGGTAGTGTTTTATTTGCTATCTCAAGGGATAATTTAGCAAGGGCTGCAGAGATATTTTCTTTTTCATCGAGGACAGATTTTACAATCATCATAAATACAGTTATACCAATAGCATTTGTAACTGTCATTGGCATACCTATATCGTTTACTAAATCAAGTGCCTTTGAATATGGTTTTGCAAATAACAAAATTACGCCCATTTGCATACTTTCTCCCAGTACACCAGCAAAAAAAGCCAACTCCCAAGGTATATATTCACCTTTGTAGTATTTGCGTATAAGACCGCCAAGCAATCCCTCTAATGCAGTAGAAATTCCGCATGTTGTGGCTGTAAAACCGCCAAGTGTTAATCTGTGCAATCCGGCAATCAATCCAGCACCAAATCCCACAATAGGTCCACCGATCAACCCTCCTACCATGGGACCAATAACTCTTGAATTAGCTATTGCATCTTTTATGGGCACTCCAGTATAAGTACCCAAAATACCAATACCAGCAAATATTAAAATTGCAAGAAGCAAATCAGTTTTTTTAACTTTTGCATTGTATAGAATATTCTTAAAAAATGAGGCTTTCGATAAAAAAAATGCCAATATTGCAATGATACTTAAGCGTTCAAACATTGTTAAAAGCAATGAATTTATCATATAAAACCCCTATTGAATTATATATAAATTAAAAAATTAAATCAAATATTTTAAAAAGGTTATTTTAAAAAAACCTCTTTAAATACTTTTAAAAATCTATATACTTACAAACTTGAGGTATTAAATGCCTTTTGCGAATTTTATGTGGTTTGATTTTTTTATAAATTTGATGGTATCTAAAAACAAAAAATGAAATTTTTATCTTTTGCATTTTCTCTAATACTGCATATTTTGCTTATAATTTTAATATATCTAATTATTTTTCATAGTAATAAAAAACCAGTAGCTAAACTTTCACCACCACTCTACCATGTAGATATAATACAATTACCGAAACAAGAACAAAATACGCAAGAAAAACAACCCCATATAATAGCTTCAAATATTAACAAAAAAGCAAGCTCAAAAATATACTCAAAAACAGAAAAAATACCATTAAAAAGCCTGCCTCAAACTAAAATGCAAAGTATGCCTCAAAAAACACAAACGCAAGAACAAAAAACTCCTAAAATAACCGAAACTCAAAACAAAGAAATTGTTAAAAACAACTTAGGCAATCAACAGTCAAAAGCTAATATGCCAAGTAAGCAAAATGTACAGCATTCCACTCCATATAAAATTTCTGGCAATTTATTTTCACAATCAAATAAAAACACGCCAAACATTAACCCAACACAAAATTATCAAGGTACAAGTAATGTAAGAGAATACGAAAGCCAAAACGCCAGGCAGGCAACTATTGAAATTGGAACAGAATCAATAAAGTATGTATCTTATATGAAATTACTTAAAGACAAAATTCAAAATGTGTGGGTGTATCCAGAGCAAGCTCGCCTTAAAAACCAGCAAGGAACATTACTTGTAGAATTTGGTATAAATAAAAATGGTTCTTTGGCTTACGCCAAAGTGATTCGCTCAAGTGGCTACCCTATTTTGGATGAAGCTGCAATTAAAGCAATCAAAGAAGCATCACCTTTCAATCCGCTCCCAGAAAGATTCGGTGTAGATAGGCTAAATATATACGCTACTTTTACTTATGAGCTTGTTTACCACTATGTTCAATAGCAGATTTTGCAAGCTTATCAGCTTGAGAATTTAAATTTCTACTTATATGTTTAATTTCAAAATGCTCAAATTTATCAATTAGAGATAAAACTTTTTGGTTTAGTCTTTTAAGGTGGTCTTGCTTTACAGCATATTTACCTAGCACTTGCTTTACAATAAGCTCTGAATCGGAAAAAACTTCTATTGATTTTACGCCTAAATCCAATCCAATCTCCAATGCCCTAATAAGGGCAGTGTATTCTGCTTCGTTGTTTGTTTTTTCACCAATGTATTCACTTACTGTTTTAATAATCTCTCCATTTTGCATGAAAACTATACCAATACCAGCGCTACCTGGATTATTACTTGAAGCACCATCTATAAAAACTGTAAGAGTTGTATCGAGATTGCTTAATTGATTTTTTTTGGCAAGGTAGTTGCATTTTTCAAGTTCTTCACATATTTGCTTTATCTTGCCAAAAAAATCATCAATTGAAATACCGAAGTAATCAGCAGTTTTTTCTACAGATTTAAATTCGCAAAATTTTTTTAATAGATTTAAATTCATTCTTTTTTGTAAAGTATTCTACCGCAATTTGGACAATAAACAATTTCATCAGTTTCTTCTACAAGGACGGATATCTGGGGAGGTAGTTTAATAAAACATCCATAGCAAGTTTCATTTTCTACTCTAACTACAGCACTACCTTTTGCCCAAAGTGATATTTTATTATACTTTGCCAATAAGTGAGGATTTATATCATTTAACATACTTTCTTTTTCTTTGTTTATTTGTTCAATTTTTTCGTCGACATCTTTTTTGAATTCAGCTAATTGAGCATCGAAATATTCTAACTTTTGTTTTACTTCGTCTATTTGTTGTTGAATCTCGCTTATTTTTTTATTTTTTTCATCTACTATTGATTGTATTTCTAAAATTTTATCTTCCAAAATACTTTTATTTGTTTTTGCAATAGTTATCTCACTGGATAAAGCTTCTGATTGTTTCTGATTTTGAATTGAATTACTTTTTTCATCAAGCTTTTCAAGCAGTGCTTCTTTTTCTTCTAATAAATTTTTCTTAAACTTTAAATCCTCTAATATCTCATTTAACTCATCTTGGAGCTGTTCCATATTTAATGTATGAGTAGTTATCAGTTCTTCCAAATTTTCCCTATCCTGAAGCTTTTTTGCAAACTCTGATTCAAGCTGATAAATTTGTTTATCATATTCTTGAATCTTTAAAAGCATCTCAATATCAGCATTCATTAACACCTCCTTTATATATAATCCCAAGGGATACGATCATTGGTACTCTTCAAAATCTTGACATTTAAATTTTTCAAACATTCAAAAAGGATATCCACAGACCATATTTCGGTATAAAAATGAGTTGCATCAATCATATTAATGCCATTTTCTTGTGCAAAAATAGCACTGTGGTGCTTAACATCACCAGTTATAAAAACATCAATATCGTAACTTTTAAGCTTATAAATATAATCTGCACAGCTCCCAGAACATATGGCTACTTTTTTTATGGGTTTGTTATGAGATGATACATACTTTAAAATTGGGATACCAAGGGTTTTTTTAACATAATCAATAAATTCACTAAATGTCTGTTCTTTTTCGATTTCGCTTATAAAAACAGGCTTGAGATTTTCTAACATGAAAGAGTTTTTTAATTGGAGTTTTTTACATAAATAGTTATTTAAACCTAATGGTGCAATATCTAAATTTGTATGAGCAGCATAAATACTTATTCTATCTTTTGTAGCATTATATAATACATTCTCTGGATAAAAATTATAATCAAAATTTTTAAGCGCCTGCAAAAATAAAGGATGATGTGAAATAATTAAATTACAATTGTTTTCTTTGGCTTCTTCAACAGTTTCTTTCCTTATATCCAAAGACAACAATATTCCACTTAGTATATCATGCTTGAATAAAACTTGAAAACCTGAATTGTCCCAACTTTCCTGGAAGGATAAAGGAAAATAACTTTCTAACGCTTCAATAACTTCAATAATAAACATCAAACTTTTTGGTGGGCCCACTAGGACTCGAACCTAGGACCAACCGGTTATGAGCCGGTGGCTCTACCAACTGAGCTATGGGCCCAAGCTGAGATAATTATAATAAGCAATAATTTTTTGTCAAGAATTTTTCTCTATATTCATAAAATAATTAAAAATTTAATTTTTATGTATTAAGTAAATTAGGCATTTACATCTCTTTACGTAAATGTAAATAAAATTTGACAAAATAAATTTTTTATAGTAATTAGTGCAAAAGGAGGTAAATATGAATTTTAACTTTTTTGAAGTACAACGTTTAGGTAATATTGAGCTTATTTCGTTTCTTAATGAAAAACACGCAAGTGCTCAAACATGGGAGTTTTTTACTGAACTTGTTGATTTGGTAAATGAAATAGAAAATGACAACAATATATTGATAGCAATATTTACAGGTAAAGGCAATCATTTTAGTGCTGGTTTGGATTTTAATGATTTTTTGAATCGTTTTGGATATTTAATTGGTAATAATAGCGAAAAATTATACGAAATAATAAAAACAATGCAAAAAGGCATGAATTTAATGTTTGATGGCAATAAAATTTATATAGCTGCAATTAATGGCTATTGCATAGGTGGAGGACTTGACTTCATAAGTGCTTGCGATTTTCGGTTTTGTTCCAGTGACGCAGTTTTTTGTTTGAAAGAAACGCAACTAGGCATAATAGCAGACCTTGGATCACTACAAAGACTACCTTACATAATAGGATTTAGCAATACAAAACAACTTGCACTAACAAGCGAAAATATTGATTCTGAAATAGCTTTAAAAATAGGGCTTGTGAGTGAGGTATTTGAAAATAAAGAAAAAATGATTAGTGAAGTAATAAAATTTTCACAAAATATAGCAAAAAATCCAAAAAATGCTATTTTTGGTTCAAAAAAGTATATTAACAATCTCTTAAAAAGTACAATTTTTACCCAATTGGATGACATTGCTAGATTTAACGCAAATAATTTAAACCTTAAAAATATAAAAAATAATTTGCCTAATATATTTAAAAAGGAGAGTTAAAATGGAAAGATTTTTAATAAAACAAAAAGAAAAAATAGCCTATATAATTATGAATAATAAAGAAAATAAACATGATATTGTATTTGCGAATGAATTTTTAGAAGCACTAAATTATTGTATATCTGATAAAACAATAAATTCAATAATTATAACTTCAAGTGATGAGAAAAACTTTTCTCAAGGAATAGATGTTGACTGGGTACATAAAAATTTGAAAGAAAAAAACTATGACATAGTAAAAAAATTTTTATACAAAATTAATGAAATTTTTGAAAAAATAATATTTTCTTGCGTACCAACTATTGCTCAAATTAATGGTCACGCCTTTGGCAATGGTGCATTGCTTGCATGTGCATGTGATTTTAGATTTTCAAGAAAAGATAAAGGTTTTTTTTGTTTTCCAGAAGTTGATATTGGCATACCCTTTTTGCCTTCAATGATAGAATTTTCCAAAAAAGCAATAAATTATCAATTCTACCAGCAAATCGTATTTACAGGTAAACGCTGCATTGCCGATGAACTTGAAAAGGAAGGTGTAATATTAAAAGCAGCAGCAAGTCTTGAAGAGTTAGAACTCACAACATTTGAGTTTGCTAAAACACTAAACAAAAACAGATCAATTTACCAAAAACTTAAAAACAGAATTTTTGCAAACATAAAAGAAGCCTTTGAAAAAGACAAACAATACATTGAAAACTTGGATATCTTTGTTTAAATGGAGCGGATGACGGGACTCGAACCCGCGACCTCAAGCTTGGGAAGCTTGCACTCTACCAGCTGAGTTACATCCGCAAATTAAACTACATAAACATATATATAATATATACTTTATTTGTCAAGTAATTTGATTTTATAAAACAAGTATTGTATAATTTTGCGCCATGAATGATAAAAAAAAGCTCGCCAATATTTTTCTTTTGAGTTCTATTGCTGTTTTTTTGATATGCCATATATTTGCAACTCAAAATCTAGTAATATATATTTTACAAAAAGTTTCAGAAGCTGCCGTTGTTGGAGGTTTTGCTGATTGGTTTGCTGTAAGTGCACTTTTTAGGCATCCACTTGGCTTAAAAATTCCACATACAAATATTATAGAAAACAATCGTCAAAAACTTATAGATTCCATATCAAAAACTGTGAGTGATACTTGGTTATCAAAAACTTATCTTACAGTTCAAATCAACAATATAAATCCTAGCGATATAATACTCAATCTATCAAAAAAACAACGCCATATCAATTCTTTAAAAAATTTTATAAGAAAATACATACTAAAAATTTTAGCTTTTACATATACCAAACAGTTTGATTCTGTGCTTCAAAAATACGTAGATACCTATATATACAAATTAAACCTTTATGATTTTTTTCAAAAAAACGCTAAAAATTTTTTTGAAAGTAATCTTTATCAAGAACTCTATAATTCTATAAGTACTAAAATAAAGCATTACATAACAAACATAAACAACAAAACAATTTGTGAATTAATTATTAAAGAAATAGATACTAATGTCGAAACAAAACTTTCTCAAACTTTAAAAAATATTGTCGACAAGAAATTGGATAGTATAATAGAAAACTTATGTGATTTTTTAGAATTATTAATAGAATATAATGCTGATACAATATCTAATTATATAGAAAATTTTATCGAAAGTTATAAAAATAAAACAATTTCGAAAGATATTATAATAACATTACTTGAAGGGTTTAATATTATAGATAAAAAAGCGCTCTCGCAGGATCTAATAGAACAACTTAAATCCCTTATTTTAGAAATAAAACAAAATAAAACCAATAAAATCAGACTTAGTATTAAAAATTACGCTACAAATCAAATATACGAAAACCAAACAAAAATTCATTCTTACATAATAGAATTTCTATATTCTATATTAAATCAAAATATAGATAAATTTAAAAACTATATTGTTAAGTATTTAGATAACGAAAATGCCTCAAGAAAAATTGCAAAATGGATTAACTGGTTTATTGATAGTGATATACTGTCAGAATTTTATAAACAAAATGAATTTAACATAAAAATGCTTATTTCAATCAAAATTCAAAAAAGTATAAAAAATGCTATAATACAAAACAAATCACTTATAACAAACAAAATAAACTTTGATAAGAACTTTAATTATATTTACAATTATTTAATAAATCAGCTTTTGCAACATAAAAATGAGTTTAATAATTTTGTAAAGAAAAAACTTATATACATTATGAAACAAAATCACTATTTGATTGGAAAAACTGTTAAACAATACTTAAATAACTTACAGCATGAACAATTAATCAATCAAATAGAATCAAAAGTTGGCAACGATTTACAATATATAAGAATAAATGGCTCAATTGTAGGTTCAATTATAGGATTTGTAATAGCAATAGCAAGTTTAATAATAAAAAAAATTTAGGAGTAGTAAATGGCTTTAGAATGCGGTATTGTAGGACTACCAAATGTTGGAAAATCAACTACATTTAATGCACTTTCAAAAGCAACTGCCAAAAGCTCTAATTTTCCATTTTGCACCATAGAACCAAATGTCGGCATAGCTATAGTCAAAGACGAGCGCATTGATGCGTTGGTAGATTTAGTTAAGCCAGCAAATGTAGTATACCCTACTGTAAAATTTGTTGACATAGCCGGACTAGTAAAAGGCGCAAGCAAAGGCGAAGGTCTTGGTAATCAGTTTTTATCTCACATAAGAGATGTAAATATAATAGTACACTTAGTAAGATGTTTTGAAGATGAAGATATTATACATGTAGAGGGTTCTATTGATCCAAAAAGAGATATGGAAATAATAAGCACAGAACTTATCTTATCAGATTTGCAAATTATAGAAAATAGGCTAGCTAAAGCAAAAAAAACAAACAAACAAGAAGCTGGCATTTTGGAAGAAATAAAGTTGAAATTAGAAAAAGGTGAGAGATTGGTTAATTTAAAAGCAGAAGAAGAAAATATTGCCAAAGAATTAAAGCTTATCAGTGCTAAAAAAGTTATTTATGTTGCAAATGTTGATGAAAAAAGCATAAATGGCAATAAATATACAGAAATTGTTGAAAAAATAGCAAGCCAAGAAAAAGCACCATTTATGATTATCTCAAGCAAAATAGAAGAAGATCTAGCACAAATGGAAGATGAGGAAAAAAAAGAATACCTAGAAATGCTGGGATTAAAAGAATCAGGTCTTGAAAAATTATCAAAGCTTAGCTATACATTACTTGATTTGATAACTTTTTTTACTGCCGGGCCAAAAGAAGTTAGAGGCTGGCCAATAAAAAAAGGCACGACAGCAAAAAAAGCTGCAGGAGAAATTCATTCTGATATTGAGCGTGGCTTTATCAGAGCAGAAGTTACAAGTTTTGACGATTATATAAAAAGTGGCGGTGAAAAACAGGCTAAAGAAATGGGACTTGTAAGGCTGGAAGGCAAAGATTATATAATCCAAGATGGTGATATAGTTTACTTCAGGTTTAATGTATGAAGCCAGTTGTAATTAGAAACCTAAATGACTTTCCAAAGCTGAGCTATACAATAGTAGCGCTTGGTAATTTTGATGGTATACATTTAGGTCACCAACAACTTTTAAAAAAAATTGAAGAAATAAAGCAAAAAACAAATGGAAAAACCGTTGTATTTACATTTTATCCACACCCACTAAAGATTATAAAACAGTATAATAATGCTTTCATTATGCAGTCGTTTAGAGAAAAATACGAAATCCTGTGTAAATTTGATGTCGATTATATTTTTTGTGCACGTTTTACAAAAGAATTTGCCATGCTTCATCCACAAGCTTTTGTTAAAAAATACCTTTGTGATGGTTTGAAAGCTAAAGAAGTATGCGTAGGCTACAACTATACATTTGGAAAACTTGCTTTGGGAAACACACTTTCTTTAAAGGAATATTCTCAAGAATATGGTTTTAAACTGCATATAATTCCTGCTTATAAAATTGACAATATTACTGTAAGTAGTTCAAAAATCCGAAAATTTCTCCAAAATGGCCAAATCGAACTTGCAAACCAATTTTTAGGCAGACTATACAGCATAAATGGAATTGTCAAAAAAGGTAAACAAAGGGGAAAATCGCTTGGCTTTCCAACTGCAAATATCTATTTTAATCGTCCACTTTTATTAAAAGAAGGTGTTTACGCAGGTTTTGCTAAAATAGATGATACTTATTATAAAGCAGCCATAAATATAGGCTCAAATCCAACATTTTCTGATGAAATCGTTCATCTTGAAGCCTATTTAATTGATTTTGATGGTGATTTATACAATAAACGAATCAATATATACTTTGTAAAATATATAAGGCAGGAAATAAAGTTTGATTCAAAAGAAAAACTTTTAGAACAAATAAAAAGCGATGTAGAAATTATAAATTCAAGTTGCAATAAAGACACGCTTGCTTGTGTTTTTTAGGAGGTTAAAATGATTTTTAAAGACTTACAAGACTATATAAATGCTCTTGAGAAAAAAAAAGAGCTATTGAGAGTTAAAATAGAAACAGACCCAATATACGAGATGGCTGAAATCGCAGATAGGCTTGTTAAACAAAAAGGCAAAGCAGTTTTATTTGAAAAACCAAAAGGTTCAAAAATACCTGTTGCGATGAATCTTTTTGGAACAATAGATAGAACACAATTTGCTTTAGGTGTTGAAAGCTTGGATGAATTGTCCCTAAGAGTAAAAGAGCTTATAAATATAGAAATTCCAACAAATTTTTGGGATAAACTAAGAAATATAATGAAATTCAAAGAACTTTCACATTATCTGCCAAAAATTGTTAAAAATGCACCTTGCCAGCAAGTTATTGAAGATGATGTAGATTTATTTAAATATCCGATCCTCAAAACATGGCCTCAAGATGGGGGAAGGTTTATTACACTTCCACTTGTTTTTACCAAAAACCCCATTACAAAAAAGCAAAATTGTGGCATGTATAGAATGCAAGTATTTGACAAAAATACGACAGGTATGCACTGGCATATACACAAAGATGGTGCTTACCATTTCAGCTACTACAAAAAAAATAAAATAAAAATGCCGGTTTGTGTATGCATAGGTGCAGATCCTATAACAATATATTCTGCTACTGCGCCTCTTCCAGAAGATATAGATGAAATGCTTTTTGCATCTTTTTTAAGAAAAGAAGGTATTGAGCTTGTAAAATCTTCACTTTGGGATGATATTTATGTACCTGCAAATGCAGAAATTGTTTTAGAAGGCTATGTTGACCCAGATGAGTTAATGCTTGAAGGTCCTTTTGGAGACCATACTGGATATTATTCTTTGGCTGATTACTATCCGGTTTTTCACATACAACGTATAACAAGAAAAAAAAATCCTATTTATCCTGCAACAATTGTAGGAAAACCACCCATGGAAGATGCATACCTAGGAAAGGCCACTGAACGCTTATTTCTACCAATCATACAAAAAATCTTGCCAGAAATTGTAGACATAAATTTGCCAATTGAAGGAATATTTCATAATTTTGCCTTTGTTTCAATAAAAAAGCAATTTCCTGGTCACGCATTTAAAGTAATAAATGCACTTTGGGGTTTGGGTATGATGAGTTTAACTAAAATTATTGTTGTATTTGATGATAATGTAGATGTGCAAAATATATCAGAGGTTATATGGAGACTGGGAAACAATATTGACCCACAAAGGGACATAATTTTCACAAAAGGACCTATTGATGTACTTGATCATGCATCAAATATAGCTCAAATGGGATCTAAAATGGGAATAGATGCAACAAAAAAATTAAAATCAGAAGGTTTTCTAAGAGATTGGCCAGACGATATAGAAATGCCAAAAGAAATAAAAGATCTCGTTGATAAAAAGTGGAGCAAATATTTTAAATAAAAGAGGTATCTATGAGACCTGACATGATAAAAAATGCACACGATTTAATAGCTGATATGCAAAAAAATTTTAAAGAAATCGACTTTCAATCAAAAGACACAGGCGAATCATTTAAAAACTTTTTAGATAAAGTATTTAAAGACAACCACCTTGACACAAAAACAAAGGCTTTAATAGCCATAGCTCTATCTGTCCTAAAACAGTGCAAGTGGTGTATAACATACAGTGTTAATTTAGCTTTAGAAAATGGCGCAACAAAAGAACAGATACATGAAGCTGGGTGGGTTGCGGTTTCCTTTGGCGGATTCAGTGCTTATACCTATATGCAAATATTAACTAAAAGTCTCAATGACCTTGCAAAATAGCTTTTAAAAGAGACTCAACATTTGGTGTATTTTCTTGTAAAAATAACTTTATATTTGAGCTGTTGAGTTTTTTGCGCAATACATCCGGCAATTTGATTTTTCTAATATTTCCCAAAAGATCAATTTCACCCAAAAATACATAGTTTTTTTGTATGATTATCTTTTTTAAAGATGATATAATACTTGCAGCTACAGCCATATCTACAAGTGTATTATTAATTTTAAAACCACCTATAACATTTAAATAAACATCATATTCTAAACTGGAAATCCCAAGGCGCTTTTCTATTACCGCCAAAAGCATATTTAAACGGTTTAAATCAAAACCCACGCTTGTCCTTCTTGGCATACCAAAAGGACTTCTCACACATAGTGCTTGGATTTCAACAAACATTAGGTAAGAACCTTCTAAAATTGCACCAATTGCTTTGCCTTCAGATTCTGTTGCATCTTCTATATATGTTAAAAATTCATCTTCAACTATTTTTAAACCGTTTTGAGTCATTTGAAAAATTACAACTTGCTCTGTACTTGCAAAACGATTTTTTGTAGCTCTAAGCAACCTGTGATTAAACTTTTCATCACTTTCCAAATAAAATACAGCATCAACTAAGTGTTCAAGTGCCTTTGGACCTGCAATTATGCCCTCTTTTGTTATATGACTTACTATAATTAGCGTTTTATTGTATTCTTTGGCTGTCTCAATTAGTTTTTGAGCACACAACCTAACCTGATTTATACTGCCAACATATGAATCAACTTCGCTTGAGTAAATTGTGTGAATGGAATCTATTATAAATATATTGTAATCCTGTTTTAAAGCAAAAACAATTTCATCCAAATCGTTTGATTCTAAAACCTGTATCTTACTATTTAATCTATTTGCTTTCAAACTTAACTGATTTGCTGATTCTTCTGCACTAATATACAATACGTTGTGATTATTTTCTAATAGATATTTGGATAATTGTAGCAATAGTGTAGATTTTCCAATTCCAGGAGAACCTGCTACCAAGTAAACACCGCCAGATACAAATCCACCACCTAAAAAATCATCGATTTGCTTATAGTTGGTTTTGTAATTAATGGTTTCCTTTAAATCTATCTCGTCTAATTTAACGATATTTAAACTGTGACTTTTATGCTTATTTTGTATTTCTTGTTTTAGCGTGTTCCATTCGCCACAATTTGGGCATTTCCCTGACCATTTTGTAGTTTTAAATCCACAATTTGAGCATACGTAGTAAGTTTTTTCTTTCATCTACCGATACTAAAACAAGTTTTTGCATATTTTTTTAGAATATTTTTTTCCCAGATGTTTCTTCCATCAATAACAATTTTATCTCTAAAACGTTTAAAATCAATGTTTTTAAACTCATCCCATTCAGTTACAAGAATTAATATGTCGCTTTTATCCAATGCCTCATATTTATCTTTTGTAATAATTAAATTTTTATTGGCAATAGGCAAACTTTTCACTATTGGATCATATGCAAATACAATTGCATTATTTTTTAACAATTCATTTATGATATTAAGTGAAGCAGCTTCTCTAATATCATCTGTATCAGGCTTAAATGCAAGTCCCCATAAAGCAACTTTAGCACCATTTAAATCAATATTTGATTGTTTTAATATTTTAATAGGCTTAATTTTTTGATTTTCATTTACTTTTATCACAGCATCTAAAATAGATGACTCAACATTGTATTTTCTAGATGTGTGTATTAAAGCTTTTACATCTTTTGGAAAACAGGAACCACCAAAACCTAAACCTGCTTTCAAAAAATATGGACCTATGCGTTTATCTAAACCCATACCTTTTGACACTATTTCTATATCTGCGCCAATTTTTTCACTTAGGTTCGCCATTTCATTTATAAATGAAATTTTTGTAGCCAAAAATGCATTTGATGCATATTTTATCATTTCAGCTGTTGGAAGATTTGTTATTATCATTGGAGGATTTAGTGTTGAATACAAAGAAGCAGTTTTAAGGGCTATATCCTTATCATCTGAGCCTATTACTATCCTATCGGGGTTCATAAAGTCTTCTACTGCTTTTCCTTCCCTTAAAAATTCTGGATTTGAAACAACGCAAAAATGTTTTTGCGGCTCTTTTAAGCCTTTTTTTAACAACTCATTTTCAAGTAATTTTGTAGCCCACCTACCTGTGCCAACTGGTACTGTAGATTTATTTACAATTATCTTAAAATCGTTTTCGTTTATATAAGATGCTATAGTTTTTAGTGCATCTTCAACAAAACTTAAGTCTGCAGAGCCGTCTGGTAAAGAAGGTGTACCAACTGCAATGAAAATAAAATCAGAATTTTTAATAGCATAACTATAGTCTGTTGTAAACTCTATATTGTCAGATTCTTCCGCTAATGCCACAATTTTATCAAGCTGAGGTTCATAAATTGGTATCTCGCCTTTTTTTAATTTTTCAATTTTTTCTTTATTTATATCAAGACAAATAACTTTATGACCAAGATATGCAAAACAACTGCCTGTAACTAAACCCACATATCCCGTACCCAAAATAGATATTTTTTCCATAAAAATCACCTTCTATATATAAAAAATTTATTTTATTAATTTTAAAACAAACTGCGGCAGAGCAAAACAAGCTTTATGAATTTGACTATTGTAGTATTTATATGAATTTGCATTTTTTTTGTATAATTCTTCATTAAAATAATCGTGCAAATCTATGTTTTTGTAGCCTATCGAAAATAACCACATACCCGAAGGATATGTTGGAATAAATGCACAATAATTGAGCGTGTTTAATCCAAAAGCTTTTTGCATATTTCTTCTTGATTTCAAAAACCAATCAGGGTTGTAATATGGATTTTCGGCTTGTGCAACAACTATACCATCATTATTTAAAATATTATAAACATTACTGTAAAATTCTCCACTAAACAAACCTTCCGCTGCTCCAAATGGATCTGTAGAATCAATAATAACTAAATCAAATTTTTCATTTGTATTTTTAACAAATTCTACACCATCGCCAATAATTATCTCAACGCGCTTGTCATTATAACCACAAGCAGTAAAATCTAAAAATTTCTTAGAGTTTTCCACTACAACTTCATCTATTTCGACTTCTATAATTTTATCAAAATCATATTTTGTTAACTCTCTAGCAGTTCCACCATCACCGCCACCAATAATTAATGCTTTGTTTCTATTCTTTAGTGACATTACAGCAGGGGCACTAATCATTTCATGATAAACAAACTCATCTTTTTGTGTAAGCATAACAAGACCATCAAGTAGCATTACTTTACCAAACTCGTAAGTATCAATAATATCAAGCCTCTGATATTTACTGATTTGAGTGTTTAATATTTCTTTTACCTTGAATGTTAACCCAACATTGTTGCCATATTTTTCTGTAAACCATATTTCTGGATCCATGCCACCTCCATTGATTAAAATAAAAAAGAAGGGTTATACCCTTCTTTTTTATTAAAAGTGTAAATTTTACTTTCCTTTTTCTGCTTTAAGTTTTTTTGCTATTTCAATGCCTGTCTCATATGCTTTCATGTTGAGATCTAAAAATGCAGGCGGTACTCTATCTGCTATGGCTTTTTTTACATTTTCTTTATCAAGAATGCCAGTTAATTCCACTGTCATACCTACTGCCAGTATATTCGCTGTAACTACATTCCCTATATCATATTTAGCAGTTTTTACGATTGGATAACCATAGACATCCCATTTTTTATGGTCTTCTTCCGGTACGTTAACAAGTCCGCTATCCACCAATACTATAGCACCTTCTTTTAAATCTTTTTTATACATATCGTATGTTCTCTGATCAAGTGCCAGCAAAAAATCAATATGTGTTGCTTCTGCAAATTGAATTGGCTCGTCTGAAATTATTACATCAGCTTTTGTTGGACCGCCTCGAACTTGAGATGTATATGTAGGAACCTGCGTAGCATACTTATTTTCATAATAGACTGCTGCTTCTGCAATTATAGTACCAGCAAGCATATTACCCTGTCCACCAATACCTACAAACCTTAACTCATAATGCAATCCCATATCAATCTCCTTTAAGCCTTTGCTTGAGCTTTTTCGATAAGCTCTTTGTAGCTTTGTGTATATTCTTTCTTTGTAGGATCGTCTACAAAAATTCCTGTTATGTATTTGCCCTCAAGCTCTTCTTTTGAAAGTTTTGCGGCTTTTGCTTGGCTTACCGTAACGCTTTTTATATAATCAACAAGCTTTACTGGATCTCCAAACTTGTTTCTCCTACCCCATTGTATATGGCAATTTGATAATGCATCAATAACACTTGTTCCTTTGTGCTCAAGCGCCTTTTTTATATAATTTTTAAGCATCACAGGCTCTGCGACCGAACCTCTTGCTACAAATGTTGCACCTGCGCCTTTGGCAAGTTCTACAACGTCAAATGTAGGATCAATATTTCCTCTTGGCATAGTCGAAGCTTTCGTACCAGTTGGTGTTAATGGTGAATACTGTCCACCAGTCATACCGTATATCCAGTTATCTACTACTATCAGTGTAATATCTATATTTCTCCTACAAGCATGTATAAAATGATTGCCACCGATAGCTGTCATATCACCATCACCTGAAAACACTATAACATGCATATCTGGATGGCACATCTTTATTGCTGTTGCAGCAGGGATTGCTCTTCCGTGCAATGTATGAAATGTGTGAAAATTTACGTATCCAGGACCCCTTGCAGAACATCCAATACCAGATACCATTGCAATGTCGTTATTATCCCATCCAAGCTCATCAATTGCAGTAAGTAAAGCTTTCAAAACTGTACCATTACCACAGCCAGGACACCAGTATAATGGCAATTTATCCATTCTTAGATATTTTGAATAATCAACACTCATTTAGATACCTCCTCAATTTTTTCGAGTATCTGCTGAGGCCTAATAGGAACTCCAGCGGCTTGCAAAACAGTAAATATTTCAGAGTTTCCTTTTGAGGCTCTTTGAACTTCGTATAGCATCTGACCTAAATTTATTTCACTTACTATAATTTTTTTAAATTTTTTACTTAGATCAAATACTTGAGCTTCAGGGAAAGGCCATACCGTAATTGGTCTAAACATACCTACTTTAATACCTTTTGACCTAGCCTCATCAATTGCAACTCTTGCTGCTGTTGCATTTGTACCATAAGCTATTACAAGGACATCAGCATCATCTACTCTATAATACTCAAAACTTTCAATGTCTTTTATATTGTTCATTATTTTGTTTATCATTCTTTCTTCATCTTCTTCAACTTTTTTTGAATCGACTGTTGGAAAACCCGTTTTATCTTTGTTTAAACCCGTCATATGAAATTTATATTTTCTCCAGTTTTCTTTATTTGGAAGAGGTGGAATTATACCAAAGCGTTCAACGTCATAAGGATAATATTCTTCTGGTGGAACAGTTGGTTGCGTTCTTTCAATAATCTCAAAATTTGATATATCAGGAATTTCAACCCTGCCGTGTAAATGTGCAAGTACAGCATCTGTTAACAATAATACAGGTGTTCTGTATTTTTCTGCTAAATTGAATGCCCTGATTGTTTCCGTATAAGTCTCTATCAAAGTTGATGGAGCAATAGCAATTATCATATGATCGCCATGTGTTCCCCAACGAGCCTGCATGTAATCAGCTTGAGAAACACGTGTTGGTAAACCCGTAGATGGCCCACCCCTCATTACATCAACAACAACGAGAGGTAATTCCATCATACAGGCAAGGCCTATTCCTTCTTGTTTTAAAGATAAACCTGGACCACTGGTTGCAGTCATAGATTTATAACCAGCATAACTTGCGCCAATTGCAGCAATTACACTTGCAATTTCATCTTCAAATTGCATAAATACGCCACCGACTTCAGGCATCCTTTTAGATAAATGTTCTGGTATCTCACTTGAAGGTGTTATAGGATATCCTGCATAAAACCTGCAACCAGCAGCTATTGCTGCTTCTGCTACTAATTCATTGCCGTTTGCTATTTCTACGTTAGACATTTTTCCTCCCTTTATTTGGACTTTGTTACAATATTACCCTTACTATCTTTAAATGTTATCTCAAGACCAATATCTACCACATCAATTGCAAAATGAGGACAGGCGTTTTCGCAAAATTTACACCTAATACAATCTTCAGGCCTTACTACCTTGCACATTGAACCAGTCCAAACATGCAAATCTTCTACAAGCTCAAGCACATTTTTTGGGCATACTTTAACGCATATGCCACAAGCAGTACATAAAGCTTCGTTTACAACAACAGGTAATCGTTCTTCTGTCATCTTTTTTCTCCTTTAAAATTAAATTGAATCTATTATAGAATTTAATGTTTTGCTTGGCCTCATTGCCATCGATAATTTATCTTCATCTGGAAAATAGTAACCATTTATATCAGCAGGTTTACCAGCTGCTGCTTTTAGTTCTTCTATAATCTTTGACTCGTTATCACCTAATTCTTTGGCTGGCTTTGAAAATTTAGTTTGCAATTCTTTATCTTCGGTTTGTTGGGCCAAACTTTCAGCCCAATACTTAACAAAATAATAATGCTGGCCCCTGTTATCTAGCTCACCTGGCTTTCGTCCTGGCCATTGTTTGTTTTCTAAAAGTTTAGTTAGAGCAGTCTCGGATGTATCAGCCAACACTTTTGACTTTTTATCTCCATATTTTTCTTCAAAAAATCTCAAAGCTGTTGTAATAGCAGTAAATTCTGCTGTTGAGTCCCATCTTAAATGCCCCTGTTCAATAAACTGTTCAACATGCTTTGGTGCAGAACCACCAGCACCTGCTTCAGATACCCTTCCACCAGCAAGCAACGGTATGATAGAAAGCACTTTCGCGCTTGTGCCTACTTCCAAAATTGGGAAAAGGTCAGTTAAATAATCCCTTAATACATTACCTGTAACAGCTATAACATCCTCACCTTTTCGAACTTTAGCTACTGTAAATTTCATTGCCTCCTGAGGCTTTAATATACGTATATCCAAACCAGTTGTATCGTAGGCTTTTAGATATTCATTAACTTTTTTGATTAATTGTGCATCATGAGCTCTGTTTTCATCAAGCCAGAATACAGTAGAATTCTTGGTCTGTTTTGCTCTTTCCACTGCTATTTGTACCCAGTTTTTAACTGCAGCATCTTTTACCTGGCATCCTCTCCAGATATCCCCTTTTTTAACTTTGTGTTCAAATAAAACATTGTTGTTCTCATCTACGACTTTAAAAATTCCATTTGATGGAGCCATAAAAGTTTTGTCGTGTGAACCATATTCTTCAGCTTTCATAGCCATAAGTCCAATGTTTGTAACTGATCCCATTGTTGTCCTGTCGAATTGGCCGTTTATTTTGCAGTCTTCAATTATTTCTTTATACATTGTAGCGTAACATCTATCTGGTATAACCACTTTAACATCATTTTGTTTTCCATCTGGACCCCACGCTTTACCACCATCCCTTACTATTGTAGGAAGAGAAGCATCTATTATTACAAGATTTGGCATATGGAGGTTGGTAATACCTTTGTCTGAATCAACCATAAATAATGGTGGATTTTTTTCATATACAGCTTGAATGTCCGCTTCAATTTCTTTTTGCTTATCTTCTGGCAATTTCTTAATTTTCAAGTAGATATCTGCAACACCATTGTTTGGATTTACACCAATTTCCTTGAATGTTTGTTCATGTTTTGCAAAAACGTCTTTATAATATTCTTTTACAGCAAAACCAAACATCACAGGATCGGATACTTTCATCATAGTCGCTTTAAGGTGAAGTGACCAAAGTATTCCTTCTTGCTTTGCTTTAGCTATTTCTTCTCCAAAAAATTTTTGCAAAGCTTCTATATCCATAAATGTTCCGTCAAAAACTTCCTTTTCCTGTAATGCCACTTCTTTCAGTGTCTGGGATTTACCAGTTTCATCAATAAATTCGATTTTTACTTTCATTGGTTTATCTGTTGTAATTGATTTTTCATGTTCGTAAAAGTCACCGCCATTCATATGCGCTACATGTGTTTTAGAATCTTTGCTCCACGGCTTTAATGGTAAACCCATAGCATCTGGATATTTTTTAGCACTTTCTTTTACAGATTTAGATATAGCTCTTATGTTGTTTCCTTCTCTTAGCACTGGGTTAACTGCACTACCTAAAACTTTTGAGTATGTTTCTTTTATTTTCTTTTCTTCCTCTGTCTTTGGATCTTCAGGGTAATCCGGCACATTGTAACCTTTATTTTGTAATTCTTTAATAGCAGCAACCAATTGTGGAACAGAAGCGCTAATGTTAGGTAATTTTATAACATTAGTATCTGGCAATTTAACCAATTCTGCAAGCTCACCCAAATCATCTGGGACCCTTTGATCTTCTTTTAAGTATTCAGGAAAATTGGCAAGTATTCTACCCGCTACCGAGATATCTTTGATCTCAACATCAATACCCGCAGCTTTTAAAAACCTTTCAACTGCTGGTAACAACGAAAACGTTGCCAAATAAGGCGCTTCATCAACCTTTGTCCAATAGATCTTAAATTTGTCAGACATAGACCCTCCTAAATTAAATTTATATTCTATTTTTATAATACTTGCTTTACTCTAGCCCACCCCCCTTAAAATTTTAACGCATTTTATATGAAATATTATATAATGTCAAGCTTGCTATCACGGCTTCTTTTTCACTAATAAATAGAACATATAAAATTTTCTATTATTTACAAATTTTATGATTGAATTTTAAGTCTATTTAATAAAGTATTAAAAGCCTTAAGCTCTAAAGAATCATCCAATTTTTGTAAAGTAACATTTGAATCGTATTTATTTTCAAGTGCTTTTAAAATTATATAATCAGTCAAATGAGGGTTTTTTGGCAACAATGGTCCATGTAGGTAACAAGCAATTACATTTTTGTAAATGACACCTTCTGTTTTATCAAATCCATTATTACCGAAACCAATTTTCACATAACCGAATGGTTCAACACCTTTTCCTAAAAAAGTTTGACCGCTATGATTTTCGAACCCAATAATTTTTTTATTTCCAAGTTTGAGTTTTTTATTTGTTTCTATTACTACGTTGCCAATCATACGTTTTGGCGAGCTTTTAGTATATACATCTAAAATCCCAAGACCTTCAATTTTATTGCCATTTGAATCAATATAGTACTTACCCATCAATTGATAAGAACCACAAATTAGCAAAAAAACCTTACTTTTCTCAACTTCATTATTTAAAAAATCTATTTTTTGCTGGCTAAAATTATTTGAAACAATTTCTTGAGCTATATCTTGCCCGCCTCCCCAAAAATATATATCAGATGGATAAATGCTATCATAAATATCACAATAGTGTATAAAAGCTTCAACACCTCTCCATTCGCAACGCTTTTTTAAAGCCAAAATGTTACCACTATCCCCATATGTGCTCATTGTATTTGGAAAAAGAAAGGTAATATCTAAAGAAAGCTCTTTATTGTTCATAAAAACTTTTATAACCTAGCTTACTTAAATAATTTTTTAACTCAATTAAAGCTGTGTATGTTAAAAATACATGGAAAGTACCATTATTTGACTGCTCAATTTTATCAAAAAGCTCCTTATATGTATCAAAAAAAACATAATTTTTTACACCAATATCAGCATATTTTATCCTCAATGCCATATCAAACATGCGAGTACCACCAAACATCAAATCGTTTATTTTGTTATTTAATAGATCAAAATTCACATCCCAGATCCAAGAAACATCTCTACCATCAGCTATGTTATCATTGAGAATGAATATAAAATTTTTTTTATTATCATCAATGCTTGATTCTAAAGCTTGTGTAAAACCAACAGGATTTTTTACCAAAATTAAAAAAATCTCTTTGTTCTTATAATTAATGAGTTCATACCTTCCAAATGTAGATTTAAAATCCGAAATATTTGCACATAACTCACCTATATTGTAACCTAGCTCTATACACGTCAAAAATGATGCTGCAATGTTATAAATGTTGTATTTTCCTTGCAATGGCATTGTGGTAAAATATTTTTTTTCACGATAATTTACTTCTATCTTTGTTGAGTCCTGAAAAATTTTTCCAGACAAATCTGGTTCAGGCCTTTTAAAGTCGCAATTTGTACAAAAATAATCCCCAATGTGAGAAAAATATCGTTTTTTATAATCCAATCTGCCTCCACAAATTGGACAAAACAAAACATCTTTAAGATTGTCCTGTGTGATTTTATAATCGGTTAAACCAAAATAAGAAACTTTCAGATCTTTTTTATAAAATAAAGAAGCAACGGAAGGATCATCGGCATTAGCAATGTAATGCACATGAGGATTATTATGGATTAAAGCACTCCATCTCTTTCTAATTGTCTCTATTTCCCCATATCGATCCAACTGATCTCTAAATAAATTTAGCATAACAATATAATTTGCTTTTATATCCTGAGTTATCTTTTCTAAAGCAAATTCATCACACTCAAAAACAAAGTAATCAAATTCTTGAGTAAATTTTTTATTTAACGATAGATGTGGTACGATTGAACTAATAATTCCTCGCTTTAAGTTAGAACCGGCATGATTATTTATAACTTTTTTATTTTCTTTTGTTAATAAATGAACTATCAAACCAGATGTTGTTGTTTTCCCATTTGTCCCAGTAATTAAAATACAATTTTCTAATTGAGAACTTATTGTTTTTAAAAAATCTGGATTTAGCTTTTCGACAAAATATCCCGGTAGTGCAGTAGCACCTTTATTCAATATGCCAGCTAATTTTACAATTGCTTTTGCACTTATCAAAGATAAGACATAATTAATATCATTAATTGGTAACATTAATAATCAAATTTGGGTGAGCGATAACTCACCCATTAAACCAATTAACAACCTTCAACTTTCGGTTTTGCAGCTTTTGATGAAGATGACTTACTTGCTGCTGGTGCAGCTTCTTTTTTCATCTCTTTGCTGCTTGATTTTGTAGCGTTAGTAGAAGTCGTTGCATTTGTAGCATTAGTAGAAGTCGTTGCATTTGTAGCGTTAGTAGCATTAGATGGAGCAGTAGTTGCATTTGTAGCATTAGTTACATTTGTTGTGTTTGTTGTGTTTGTAGCATTTGTAGCTTGTTTTTTCTGGCAAGATGCCAAAGTTAAACTGCTTGCTAGGAATGCTGCCATCAACGCAATCTTAATACCTTTTGAATTCATGTTCCAAATACCTCCTAAAAAATATTTTACATAATATTGTAGCTCTTAATATTTTAATGTCAAGTATATTTTGACTAAATTTATACAGCATCTTCGCCTTTTTCGCCTGTTCTTATCCTTATAGCTTCTTCAATAGGTATTACAAAAATTTTTCCATCACCAACTTTTCCAGTTTTTGCATTTTCTATAATCTTTTCTATAACTGCATCAACCTGATTGTCACTTACAACAACCTCTATTTTTATTTTTGGTAAAAAATCAACAATATACTCAGCACCTCTGTAAATTTCTGTATGACCTTTCTGTCTACCGTAGCCTTTAACTTCACTTATTGTAATACCCTTTATCCCAATTTCATTTAGACCCTCTTTTACGCTATCAAGTTTAAAAGGCTTTATTATAGCTTCAATTTTTTTCATTTAACCCCCTTGGTATAGTTTAACAATTAATTCCACTTCACCTTTTGGAATATTTAATTGGTTTGATATTTCTTCAATTGATAGCTGCTTATTAAACATTTGTATAATTTTTTCTTTAGTATCATTTTCAAATGTTTTTATTTTAACACTTTTTATTAATTCTGTAAGTACAGTATTTTTTTGGCGTACATCATCCAATACTTTTACAAGACTTGCCTGTTGAGATTCAATTTTCTTATTAGCCAATTCTATCATATTTTTTTGCTGATTTAACAAATCTTTGATAGACATAATTAATGATGAATAAGATCTGTTAAGCTTTGTATCAATATATTTTTGCCAAATCAAATATGCCATTACGATAATATCAAACAATACCTGAAGAATAATAAAAATATTTTCTTTCATAATTCTAATTGCTTTGATTTCAGCCTTTCTCTGTCTAATAATAGCCCATAATATATAATTAATTCTTGATTGTTTTTGTTTATATCTAAAAATTTAGCTTTTGCGCAAGAATTCCCATTTTTTTGAAAAACATCTGTAATTTTAGCTGTCGCTTTTATTTCATTATGAGAAGAAATAGGTAGAAAAAAAGAAATAGATAAAAAATCACCTACTTGCAAAGAATTATTATTGATAAAATTAATCTCACTTGCACTAACAGAACAAGTATAGGTTTTATTATAATTAAGAAATTTTTCTTTTTCTTTGCCGTCACGCAAAAGTGTAATTAAATAATTTAATTTTGCATCGATTTCTTTCATCATAACAACAAATGCTTTATTTAGACTATCAAATGAAGAATCAATATTATTTTGTGCCATCAAAAAATTAAAACTATCGTCATGACTTTCTACTCTATAAATTTCTTCTTTTTCTTTTTGCAATTGCTCTTGCGTAATTTTAGTATAGTAAATAACAAACTTTGATTCTATTAAACGATAATCATCAGACATTTACAAACCTTCCCAATAAAAAAGCAACAATCAACACTATGCTAATATAACTATTTATGTTAAAAAAAGCAATATTAATTTTCTTTAAATCTTTAGGATCAACCAAAAGATGTTCAATAACTAATAAACCAAAAACTATAAAGGCACCAATATAGGTAAAATAATTCAATTTATAAACATACATTGTTAAAAGTAAAAAAACAAATGCAATCAAATGGAATAAAGCTGCTAATATCCGCGCAATATTTGGACCAAATTTTACTGGTATTGAATAAACACCATTTTTTAAATCAAACTCAAAATCTTGTAAAGAATAAAGTATATCAAAACCCCCAATCCAAAAAGCAACAAATAATGCTAGATAGAAAATATTTAAGTCCAAATATCCTGCTGCAGCTACAAACCCACCTAAAGGAGCAATAGCATCTGTTACACCTAAATAAATATGACATAACCATGTAAACCTTTTTGTATAAGAATAGGTAATTAAAAAAAACAAAGCAACAAATGATAATTTAAAAGCTAAAAGATTAAGTAAGTAAGCAGATATCTCAAATATACAAATAGAAATAATAGTAAATAACCATGCTTCTTTTAGTTTAACCACACCACGTGGTAACTCTCTATTTTTTGTTCTAGGGTTTAAACTATCAATTTTATAGTCAATAATCCGATTTAATGTCATTGCAACACTTCTTGCACTAATCATAGCTATAGTTATTAAAATAGTTATTTTCAAATTGTAATGATTTGATAATAACATACCAATATAAGCAAAGGGTAAAGCAAAAATACTATGTTCAAATTTTATCATTGATAAAATTTGCTTTAATTTACTCATTTATAGCTTTCCAATACTTAATGTAATATTCAATACCTGAAGTCAAAGTTGTAATAACCGTAATATAAAGAAAAATCATACCGATCTCAAAAAAAAATTTATTTTGATAACCTACAATTAAAAAACCTAAAGCAATAAACTGGCTAAAAGTTTTAACCTTACCTTGAATAAGGGCAGGTAATATAAAATTTTTTGCTGCAAGTTGCGCTCTCAAACCTGTTACGGCAAATTCTCTAAAAATTATTATTAAAACAAGCCAATATGGTATATTTATAATTTTAATCATGGCAACAAACAAACTTATAACAAAAATTTTATCTGCAAGCGGATCTAGCAATTTACCTAAATTACTTACAAGTTTCTTTTTTCGCGCTAAATAACCATCAAGATAATCACTTATGGCACCTATTAAAAAAAGTACTAAAGCAGTGTAATTATGATGAAACTCAAGTAAAAGTATAACAGGAATTGTTATAATAATTCGTGTTATTGATAAAACATTTGGAATACTTTTATAAACTACCATGATACACTTGGAATATTTGTAAAAATTCCGTTGCTCTCCACTATCTTCATTGGTTTTTTATTAGACTTAAGACTCTTTAAGTTATTATAAACCATAACCGGAGTTGACCCATCAAAATATGCCATTACGGTTTTTACATAACTAATTGTTTCAGCAAATGGTGGGATACCATTGTATTTATCTACATTGTTTGGTCCGCAGTTATAAGCTGCTGCAGCTAAAGCGTAATTACCAGAATATTTGTCAAGCAAAAACTTTAAGTATTTCACACCACCATAAATATTTTGCTCTAAATTATAAGGATTAATATTTAACAATGAAGCAGTGGATGGAATTATTTGCATAACACCAATAGCACCTTTATTTGAAATAGCTGAATGATTTAAACCTGACTCTGCCATAGCGATCGCTAAAACAAACCTTTCATTAACACCATACTTTTGAGCAGCTTTTTCTAAAAGATCTTTAATGAAAGATTTTTTATAATTGGGATTATTAATAACATTACTAAAAAAAGTTGGTCTATTTTTATACACAATTTGACCATCTTCTATTGTGGCATAAATATTTGATGCAAAAGATACTTTATATAATAAAATAATGCATAAAAAAACTGCATACTTCATTTTAATGCTTTTATTATTTTCTTTGCTGTTTCATTGTTAGGTTCGTTTTTTAAAACTTCAATTGCAATTTTTTTTGCTTTGGATTTATAACCCAGGGCTTCATAAACTTTTGCAAGATGCAAAGCAATTGTGCTTTCTGGTTTTTTAAGTAACCTATTTGCTCTTTCTAGATAATACTGTGCCAGTTTAAATCGTTTTTCCTTGAAATATCCCCAACCTAAACTATCTAAATAATATGGATTATTTGGCTGTAGTTTTAAAGCTTTTTTAACCATGTCTATACCAGCTTTAACATCGATATTTTCATCTATATACAAATAACCTAAATAATTTAACACTTCTGGATCATTTGGGTTAATTCTTAAAGCTTCATTTAAGAAATGTATAGTTTTTTGTTTATCATGTTTTTTATTGTAATATACATCGGCTAAATAAAAATATATTTTTTCTTTATCTTTTATTATTTTGGTTGATTGTTTTAGGGCATCAATCAATCCATTCCAATCTTTTTGTTGATTTAATATATAAAAATATGTTTTGTATAGTTCTTCGTTTGGATTTAGTTCAATAGCTTTTTGAATTGCCTCTATAGCTTTTTGCGGTTCTTTTAGCTCAAGGTAGCAAAGAGCTTTTTTGGCTTGAGCATCGGTATACAAATCGCTGGCAAAATCAACATTAGATAGCTCAAGCAACGCTTGTTTATAATTTTTTAAACTAAAATAAGCTACACCTAAAAAATACCTCAAGGTTGGCGAATGTTCTATATCTGGATTATTACTTAAAAGATCAACAGTTTCTTTATAATTTTTATTCTGTAAAAGCAAATAAGAAAGTCTTTCAAGATTTACCTGAGATTTATCCAAATTATAAGCTTTTTTGTAGTATTCTATTGCCTTTTTTAAATCCTTGTCAATTGAATAATAAATACTTGCTAAAGCAGTATAAACATAAACCTCTTCTTCTTTATTCTTGTTTGGCAATTTTAGAAAATCCTCATAATATTTTAATGCTTTAGTATAATCATTGTGCTGAGCATATAAATCGCCTAAAGCAATGTATGCTTTTGGATATTTATAGCTTGCTGACATTTGTAGATAATTTAATGCATTGTTATCAAGATTAAATTTATAATAAACCTGAGAAATATAAAAATACACTTCACCTTTATCGCTAAATTGCCTAGCTTGCATTAAATAATTTATTGCATTGTTTATATCACCAAGCTGAGCATATAATATAGCAATATTTTTGTATACATCAAAAGTTTTTATACCGGATTTAACTAAAACATCAATGGCTTTTTGATATTGTTTTTGGATAACATAAATATCAGAAAGCAATAGATAAAGTTGATTGTCTTTTGGATATTTTTCTATTGCTGTTTGCAAAACTTCCTGGGCTTTATTAAAATCTTGAAATCTTATTAGCAAATTTACAAATTCAATAAAAAAATGTTTTTTTGGATTATCTTTTAAAAATAATTCGTATTCTTTTATACCTTCTTTTATATTATTATTATAAAAGTATGTAAACGCCATTATGTAATGATAATCGCTTGTATTTGAATATTGGTTTAAATCAAATTCTTTGATATTGTAAGATGTATTAACAGAAGGCACAGTAGCACAAGAGGAAAGCACTAAAATAATCGCGCTAAAGCAACAAAATACTTTAATATTCTTTTTTAACATACTCTTCAACCTGATCTACAAAACTATCGAGCAATTCGCTTTCTCTAACTTTTTTAACAATTTTACCATTTTGGATAATTAAACCAAAATGCCTGCCGCCAGCTATTGCTAAATCTGCTTCTTTAGCTTCGCCTAATGCGTTTACAACACATCCCATAATTGCCACCTTTATTGGTTTTTTAATATGTGCTAATCTTGCCTTAACCTGTTTTGTTAACTCAATTAAATCTATTTCTATTCTACCACAAGTTGGACAAGAAATAAACTCTATTGATTGTTTTTTTCTTAAACCCAAAGCATTTAAAATTTCAAAAGCAACATCAATCTCTTTTTCTGGACTACCTGTTAGAGATATTCTTATTGTATCACCAATACCTTGCCTTAATAAAACGCTCACAGCACAAGCTGATTTAATTATACCTTCAAAATCACCTCCTGCTTCTGTAAGACCTATATGCAAAGGATAATCAACCATAGAAGATATTTTTTCGTAAGCTAAAATCGTATCTTTTACATTTGATGATTTAATTGATATTTTAAAGTTAGTAAACCCCATATCTTCAAGCCTTCCAACCCAATTATAAGCGCTCTCAACTAAAGCATCCGCACATACATGATTATATTTTGCTAGCAAATTCTTTTCCAAAGACCCACTGTTAACACCTATGCGCAATGGTATGTTGTGACTTTTTGCAGCTTCAACAATTGATTTTACTTTATCAAAGCTACCAATATTGCCAGGGTTAATTCGAACACAATCGGCATCGTTTTCAATTGAGCAAATGGCAAGTTTATAGTCAAAATGCACATCAGCAATAATTGGTATTGGACTTTTTTGTTTTAATACAGACAATGCCTTACAAGCCTCTTTGTCTACTATAGCACATCTTACTATTTCGCAACCTTTTGTGTATAACGAATTTATTTGTGCAAGTGTTGCATTAATATCTCGTGTATCAGTATTTGTCATAGATTGGACACTTATTGGCTCAAAACCACCTATCGCAACATTTCCAACGTATATTTTTTTTGTTTTTTTTCTTTGAATAAAACTCATCTTTTAATTACATTGTGCGTTGTAACATTTTTTGGTATAAAAAATCGTTTTATATCATTGTAAAATGCAAAAACCATTAATACTATCAAAAGCGCTATGCCAACCTTTTGAGCAGCAATCTGGAATTTTTCACTTACAGGCTTTTTTCTTATTGCTTCGATTGTAAAAAACATTAAATGCCCACCATCCAATACAGGTATTGGAAACAAGTTTAATAATCCAAGATTTATACTTATAATACTAGCAAATATCAAAAATGCGCCAAATCCAGCTTGTGCAGCTTTACTTGCAATATCAACTATCATTATAGGCCCCCCAACCTCAGAGGATGGTATAAAACCGCCAATAAGTCTAATAATACCTTCAATAGTCAATTTTGTAATGTAAATTGTTTTTTCGATACCCAAATATAAAGATTTCCATATGGGATATCTAACAAGTGTTGTTTCACCAGAAGGTAAAATTCCTATAACATTAATTTTTTCTTTGTATCCCAAAGGATTTTTTACAATTTCTGTCTTTGGTTTAATATTTACTTTGACTATTTTACCATTCCTTTGAATAACAATATCTAAATTATTGTGAGTTTTAATTATTTTAGACATATCTTCCCATGTAGTTAATTTTATATTATTAATTTCTAAAATTTTATCTTTTGGTTGTAAGTGTGCATAATAAGCTGGAGAATCTTTCAAAACTTTTCCAATTTGTGGCGACAAAGTTTGAATGCCGATAGAATAGGCAATAGCAAAAAACAAAACTGCAGAAAGTATATTAAAAAAAGGACCAGCAAATACTATCAACATTCTTTTATAAACACTTTGAGCATAAAACGCACCTTCTTTATCATTTTCGTCAATACTATTGGGTTCTTCACCTTTCATTTTTACATATCCGCCAAGTGGTACAGCTGATATTACAAACTCTGTTATTTTGGTTTGTTTTTTTAGTAAGACTGGCCCAAAACCTATAGAAAATCTTTCTACTTTAACTCCACTTAATACTGCAACAATAAAATGTCCAAATTCATGTATTATAATCATAACGACTAGCGCTAATATGCCATATATTATATACATTAAGACCTCCTTAAACTCTCTATTACTTTTTCAGTTTCTTTCTTAATTAGCTGTGTTTGATTTTGTAGATCAAAAATATTTTCAGGCATTTTATCCTCAAAATCCTCCATAATTTTTTTAATTATTTTTGAAATATCCGTAAATTTAATCTTATTTTGCAAAAAATACTCAACACATACCTCATCAGCTGCATTTAATAGTAAACCACAATTTTTATCTTTTTTTCTAAATGCATCTTGCGCCAAAGCTAAAAGCTCAAATTTATCTAAATCTGGTTTTTCAAAAGTCAAAGTCCCTATATCAATAAGTGAAATTTTATTTTCAAACTCAATTCTATCTGGTTTATATAAAGCGTAAGCTATGGGCAACTTCATATCTGGTGTTGCCATTTGAGCAATAATGCTTCCATCAATAAGTTCTACTGCTGAGTGTACTATGCATTCTTTATGAACAACAACTTCAATTTGTTTGCTATCCACGTCAAAAAGCCATCCAGCTTCTATAATTTCAAAACCCTTATTCATCATAGTTGCAGAATCAATTGTAATTTTAGCACCCATATTCCATTTTGGGTGATTAAGAGCCATTTCTTTTGTTATACTCTCAAATCGTTCCTTATCAGTTAATCTAAAAGGACCTCCAGATGCAGTTAATATAATTTTTTTTAAGTACTGCCTTTTGCCTTCCAAACACTGGTAAATTGCAGAGTGTTCACTATCAATTGGTACTATTTCAATCTTGTTTTTTTTTGCCAATTCTGTCAGTATCTTTCCAGCAACTACCAAACTTTCTTTGTTTGCTAAGGCAAATTTTTTCTTATAATAAATTGCATAATAAGAAGGTAATATGCCTGCACTTCCAACAAAAGCATTTATAACAAAATCTATATCATTTTTTGCAATTAATTCAGACAATTCATTTTGTGAAAAAAATTCTATATATGGAAAAAGATTTTTTAATTGAGAAATGTATTCTAACTGTCCTACATAAACATACTTTGGTTTTAGTTTTTCAATTTGCTCTATAGCTTTAGTTATATTTTTATTGAAAGCAATACCAATTATGTTATATTTTGAACCTTTTTTTATAACTTCAATTACATTTTGACCAATTGAACCTGTAGATCCTAATATTAAAATATTTTCCATAAAAACATTAAATATACTAAATATGCTGAAAAAGCGAGACTGTCAAGTCTATCAAGCATACCCCCGTGTCCTGGTATGATATTAGAAGAATCTTTTTTGTTATATATACGCTTTACAACAGACTCAGACAAATCTCCAAAAATACCTGCCATATTAGATACTAAACCTACGCCAAAAGCTACTTTTAAATCAATATTTAAAAAATAAGCAAACATGATAGAAGAAATTGTGCCAAAAATTACGCCACATATGGCTCCTTCATAAGTTTTGTTTGGACTGATATTTGGAGCCAATTTAATTTTTCCAAATGATTTTCCACAAAAATATGCAAATGAATCACCAACCCATATGCTTACACAAACAAGCAAAAATAGCCATCTACCATTATCTAATTTTACAATGTTTACAAAAAATGTATATAGCGATACATATAATATACCACCAAGCAAATAGTAATGAGTCAAAATTCTATTTTTATCAATATTTTTAAAACCAATAATCATATGTATTAAAAAAATTAACATCAAAACAATAAATATATACTCAAAGTAAAACAAAACAGTTGATAAAAATACTGCAGTCAAAACAAAATACAAATATCTTTCTTTTAATCCAGTAAAATTTGACCATTCAAAGTATGATAATAATCCAACCATTAAAATTATAAGCTTTATAAGCCACAACGGCGCATATAAAATAATTGCAAGGACAAGAGGTATTAACAGACCTGCACTTATAATTCTTTTAATCATCAAGTCCACCAAATCGTCTTTTTCTTTCTGAAAATTCTTTTATGCAATACTCTAAATCATCTTCATTAAATTCTGGCCAGTATTTATCTAAAAAAATAATTTCCGCATATGCGATTTGCCATAGCAAGAAATTACTTATCCTTTTTTCACCACCAGTTCTAATTAACAAATCAACATCTGGTATATCTTTAGTATATAGGTATTGTTCAAATATATTTTCATCAATATTATCACAATTAAGTTTATTCAAACTAAAATCCATACATATGTTTTTACAGGCTCTTATAATTTCCATATAAGATCCGTAATTTATTGCAAAATTTATCGTTAAATCTGAATTGTTTTTTGTTTTTTCTTGAAGGTTTAATATAGCTTCCTGTTGCTTTTGAGGTAATTTTGTGATATCTCCAATACAGTTAAATTTTATATTTTCCTTCATCATAAAATCTGATTTTTTCCTTACCTGTATACCAAGTAATTTCATTAAAAAATTAACTTCATTTTGCGGTCTTTTCCAGTTTTCTGTAGAAAATGTATATAAAGTCAAATATTCGATTTTTAATTCTTTGGCTTTTTTTGCAATTTTATCAATAATTGTAGAGCCAATAAAATGACCATAAATTCTTTTTTTCCCTTGGAGGTTGGCCCAACGGCCATTACCATCCATTATAATAGCTATATGTTTGGGAATATTCATTTTAAACAGATAAAATCTCTTTTTCTTTTAGGCTAAATAAATTATCTATTTCTTTAATGTATTTATCCGTTAATTTCTGCATTTCATCTTCTTCTTTTTTTAGATCATCTTTAGATATAGCTTTATCTTTTTCTAAATCTTTTAGAATTGTATTTGCCTTTTTTCTTATGTTTCTAATATTTACTTTATATTTTTCACTTTCTTGTTTAAGTTGCTTCACAATACTTTTTCTATCTTCTTCGGTTAGTGGTGGCATGTTAATTTTAACAACTTTACCATCATTATTTGGTGTCAATCCTATATTTGATTTTAAAATCGCCTTCTCAATAGCTTTTAGTAAACTCAAATCCCACGGTTTAATTATTATCGTTGTAGCATCAGGAACCGAAATAGAAGCGACCTGCTTTAGCGGCATTTTTTTTTCGTAACTTTCAATAAGAATATTTTCAACAAGCAGACTGTGAGCTTTACCTGTTTTGAGAGACGTAACATAGTTTTTATAGGCTAAAAGAGCTTTTTCCATTTCAGAAGCAATGGGTTTAACTTCATCTATCATACTGCCTCCTTAGCTAACTAATGTGCCTACCTTTTTGCCTTCTATTATGCTTTTTAGAATACCCTCTTTGTTTATATTTAAAACAATAATAGGTAATTTATACTCCATACACATAGATATTGCCGTTGAGTCCATAACTTTTAAATTTTGATCAAGAACTTGAATGTATGTGATTTCTTCTATCAATTTGGCATTTTCATAAACCATTGGATCTTTATCGTAAACACCATCAACTTTCGTAGCTTTAAGTAATACTTGAGCGCCCATTTCCATAGCCCTAAGTGCTGCTGCTGTATCTGTAGTAAAGTAAGGGTTTCCAGTACCAGCAACAAATATTACCACCCTACCTTTTTCTAAGTGTCTCAAAGCCCTTCGTCTAATATATGGTTCAGAAATCTGCCTCATTTCTATTGCGCTAATAACGCGGGTGGGCACATCAAGTTTTTCTAAACTATCTTGTAGAGCTAAACCATTGATTACTGTAGCAAGCATACCCATATAGTCTGCACTTGCTCTATCCATACCAAGCGCAGCACCTTTAATACCTCTAAAAATATTTCCACCACCGATAACAATAGAAATACTTACACCCATTTCCCACACTTGTTTAACTTCGAAGGATATTTTTTTTATCATTTTGTCATCTATGCCAAAAGGAAGCTCGCCAAGCAAAGCTTCCCCACTGAGTTTTAATAAAATATTATTATAAGCAGGTTTAGCCACGACTTATTCTTCTCCTAACTTAAATCTTACAAATCTTCTAAGTATAATATTTTCGCCAAATTTTGCTATAGCATTATTAATTAAATCTCTTACTTTAATCATATCGTTTTTTACAAAAGGTTGATCAAGTACGCAAATTTCTTCAAGGTATTTGTTAATTTTGCCTTCTAATATTTTATCAATAACATTTTCAGGTTTACCACTTTTTATTAGCTGCTCCCTTTGAAAAGTTTTTTCCTTTTCAATTACTTCTTGAGGAACACTTTCTTTGTCAACATAAAGTGGATTTGTAGCCGCAATATGCATTGCTATGTCTTTTGCAAGTTGAGCAAACTCGTCTGTATTTGCTACAAAATCCGTTTCACAATTCAATTCTACCATTACGCCGATTTTACCACCTGCATGTATATAGCTTACTATTTTACCTTCATTTGCAACCCTAAGCGATTTTTTTCTAGCACTTGCAAGCCCCATTTCTCTGAGTTTTTCTATAGCTTTATCAATATCGCCATTTGCTTGCTCAAGAGCTTTTTTGCAATCCATCATACCAGCGCCAGTGCGTTCTCTTAACTCTTTAACTAATTGGGCATTTATTTCCATTTCTTATAAATCCTCCTCTTCACTAAACTCTTCTTCACTTTCAACTTTTTCAGCTACAGCTTCTTCAAATTTTTCTGCTTCTATTTTATCTGCTACTTCTTTATTGTAGCGTTCTCTTCCTCTCAACACAGCTTCTTGCATCTTTTGTGCAAGCAAACTTATTGATCTAATTGCATCGTCGTTGCCTGGAATAATGTAATCTATAGGATCTGGATCACAATTTGTATCAACTAGTGCAACTACAGGAATTTTTAATTTATTTGCTTCTTTAATAGCAAGTTCTTCTCGTTTGGTATCAACTGCTATAATTACATCCGGTAATTTTGTCATATTCTTTATGCCAGAGAGGTATTTTTCTAGCTTTTCTTTCTTTTTCATTAAAATTTTTGCTTCTTTTTTGGTATACTTATTTATCTCGCCACTTTCTTCAAGTTCTGTAAGTCTTTTTAGATTCTCTACGCCTTTTTTGACAGTAGAAAAATTTGTAAGCAAACCGCCAAGCCACTTATAAGTAACATAAGGCATACCGCAAGCTATAGCTGCCTCCCTAATTTCGTCTTGACCTTGTTTCTTTGTGCAAACAAACAATATTGTTTTGTTTGCAGCAGCCTGTTCTTCTACAAATTCGTAAGCTTTCTCAAAGTAATAGAGTGTTTGCTGCAAATCAATAATGTGAATACCTTTCCTTGCAGCAAAAATGTAAGGTTTCATTTTTGGGTTCCAGCGTTTGGTTTGGTGACCAAAGTGAACCCCTGCTTCTAAAAGTTCTTTCATCGTAATGTGCGACATACAAACTCCTTAAAAAATGGATTTACCACCACTTGCTAAATGTGCACAAATCTAATATTAGACTCCATGTGCACACAAGATTAAGCAAGTGTGCGTTTTTTCAGATTGGCATTTTATCATAAACTCTATTATATTACAATAATAAAATTTTAGCAGCATCGTGTGTAATTTTTTAATTTACAAACAACAGAAACTGAAGTATAATTCAAATAAATGAACCAAACATTGAGGTGAAAAAAGTGAAAACAATACTAATGGCAGGCGGATTTGGAACAAGACTTAGACCTCTTACTATTAAAATACCCAAACCAATGGTTCCGGTAGTCAATAAACCTATCATGCTACATGTAATTAATTTACTAAAACGTCATCAACTGCTCAACATAAGTGCTTTGTTATTTTTTCAACATGATGTTATAAAAAATTTCTTCCAAGATGGACAGGAATTTGGTGTTGATTTAAGTTATATTCTGCCAGATGAAGATTATGGCACAGCTGGAGCGGTAAAATATGCAATTGTAGAAGAAAATATAAACGAAACAATACTTGTTATAAGTTCTGATATACTATGCGATTTTGATCTCACAAAAGCAATTGAATCACATAAAAAAAAGCATGCAAAAGCTACAATTATTTTAACACACACAAAAGATCCCACATCATATGGCATAGTGATTACAGATTCCAATTCAAATATTGAAAAATTTTTAGAAAAACCATCATGGGGTGAAGTATTTTCTGATCTTATAAATACAGGAATATACATATTGGAAAAAGAAGCGTATGATCTTATACCAGAAAAAACAGAGTTTGATTTTAGCAAGGATCTTTTTCCACTTTTGCTTGAAAAAAACATAAAAATAAATGCATATATAGATAATGGTTACTGGAAAGATATAGGGAATATATCTGAGTATTTTGCAGCAAATATGGATTGCTTAGAAAGTAAAGTACGCATTGAATTAAACGAAGAAAGGATTGAAAATACAAATTTTTATGTTGGTAAAAATACAAATATAAATTTCACATCAACTTTAGAAGGTAGTGTTGTTATTGGTGAAAATTCTATCATTGAACCCAAGGCAAGAATCAAAAACTCTATTATTGGTAAAAATGTACACATTGGAAAAAATTGCAATATAGAAAACACTATTGTATGGGACAATACACAAATTTTGCAAGATAGTCAGATAAGAAACTCGATAATTTTAGATAATGTTACAATAGGCTGTCAAACAATTATTGATGATAATTGTGTTGTATCAAGTTCAGTAAAAATAGGCAATAATGTTATTATAAAACCAAATGTTAAAATCTGGCCAAACAAAGAAGTAGAATCAGGTGCAATTTTATCATCATCTCTAATTTGGGCCGAAAAATGGTCATACATGCTATTTGCAAAGTACGGTGTTACCGGACTTGCAAATTTGGAAATTACACCTGAGTTTTGTACAAAACTTGGCTCGGCATATGCAACAAGCTTAAAAGAAAAATCTACTGTAGTCTGCGGTAGAGATACGCACCCCGTATCGAGATTGCTAAATAGAGCTTTAATGTCTGGTGTTTTATCATGCGGTGTAAATGTAGAAGATTTAAGTGATACACCAATACCTATTATAAGGTACATTATAAAAACTACGGGTAAATCAGGTGGTTTTTACTTGAGACGTTCACCATTTGACACAGAATTTGTGGATATTAAGTTTTTTGATAACAATGGGATGGATATTGTTAGTTCAAAAGAAAAAACTATAGAAAGGCTTTTTTTTAGAGAAGATTTTAGAAAGTCACCTATTAATAAAGTGGGAAATTTAAATTTTCCATATCATGTAATAGAAAGCTACAATAACTCAATTTTGAATAAGCTAAACATCGATAGTATAAAACAAAAGAGCTTAAGGGTTGTTATTGACTACTCATATGGCAGTGCATCAAAAATTTTACCAAATATTTTAGGCAAAATAGGTATTGAAGTAATAAGCTTAAATGCTTTTATAGAACCCAATAAAACAACACGTACTAAAGAAGAATTTGATCAAGCTCAACACACATTATCAATTATTACAAAAAGTACAAATGCAGATTTAGGTATAATGCTTGATTCTGGTTGTGAAAAAGTTTTTTTAGTTGACAACCATGGAGAAATAGTAGATAATGAAAGTGCTGTAAGAGCATTAATCTTACTCCAGGCTCAAAAACTAAAGGGCAAAAAGATTATTTTGCCAATAAATGCTTCTTTTATGTGCGAAAAGCTTTGCAACGATTTAAATATAGAATTTTATGAATCGCCATTCACTATGAAAGAATTAATGTATAATGCTTATAATTTAAAAGCTGATTTTAGTGCAGATGCAAATGGTGGTTTTTTGTTTAGCGAATACCAGTATTTTTTTGATGGTATATACTCTACACTTAAAATACTAGAACTATTGAGTTTACAAGAAAAAAGCATATCTCAGTTCGTAAATATGTATGAATCAACACCAAAAAGAAAAGTTTTGATTCCTTGCCCTTTTGACAAAAAAGGTAGTGTAATGAGAAAGTTGTTTGAAGATACACAAAATACAGATAGACTAACTACCTTTGGTATTAAAATATACCATAAAGATATGGAAGGTTGGGTTTTGCTTTATCCAGAAGAAGATAAGTCTTATTTTGCCATAGAAGCAAATGCAAAAACTCAAAAAGATTTGGAAAATCTTATTGACACTTACAAAGAAATGGTAAAAAAATATATTTAATTTAGGAGGAAACATGAGCGCAATAATTGAAGTTAACGCGATTGAAATTTTAGATTCAAGGGGAAATCCTACCATTAAAACTATCATTAAAACAGAAGATGGTGCTATTGGAAAAGCTGAAATCCCATCCGGAGCATCAACTGGCTCAAAAGAAGCTTTAGAATTAAGGGACAACGATCCACAAAGGTACAATGGCAAGGGTGTACTTCAAGCTGTATCCAATGTAAATGATAGAATTGCAGATGAAATAATTGGGATGGAAGTTTTAGAACAATCAGAAATCGATAATTTATTAATAGAACTTGACGGAACTGAAAACAAATCAAATTTAGGCGCAAATGCAATTTTATCTGTATCGCTTGCCTGTGCAAAAGCAGCTAGCAGAGAGCTCAACATACCTCTTTATAGATACATTGGCGGTCTTGGAGCAAAAACACTGCCTATTCCAATGCTTAATGTAATTAATGGTGGTGTTCATGCAGATAATAACATTGATTTTCAAGAATACATGATCGTACCTGTTGGTGCCCAAAATTTTGCAAGCGCAATGCAAATGGCATCAGAAACATTTCAAATGCTTAAAAAACTTCTAAAAGAAGATGGTCATTCAACAGGTGTTGGTGACGAAGGTGGCTTTGCACCAAACCTAAAATCAAACGAAGAACCACTACAATACTTAGTAGATGCAATTGAAAAAGCCGGATATGTTCCAGGTGAAGATATCGACATTGCACTCGATTTAGCAGCAAGCGAGTTTTACAAAGATGGATATTATTATGTTTCAAATAAAAAAATATCCAGCAATGAGCTTATAGATTTGCTTGGCAACTTAATAGAAAAATACCCAATTTTCTCAATTGAAGATCCAATGTCAGAAGATGATTTAGAAGGCTGGGCAAAAATTACAGAAGAGCTTGGTGAACATATAATGCTTGTTGGAGACGATGTATTTGTAACAAACGAAAAAATCTTTGCAGAAGGTATAGAAAAAGGTATTGCTAATGCTATTTTGATCAAACTAAATCAAATTGGAACGTTGACTGAAACACTTAATGTTATAAATATGGCTCAAGAAAACGGCTATAACTATGTAATTTCTCACAGATCCGGTGAAACAAAAGATACATTTATAGCTGATTTAGCTGTTGCTGTAAATTCTGGATTTATTAAAACAGGTTCTGTTAATAGAGGAGAACGCATTGCAAAATACAATAGACTACTCGAAATTGAACAAGAGTTAAAATCTAATGCGATTTACCCGACTTGGTAAAATTTTTGAAAATGTTCTTATTGTGATTTTTATTATTGTCATAGGAGTTTTAATAAAAAGCTTCTATGACAACTATACAAATTTAAAAACACTTCAGCAAACTAAAGAACAACTAAACAAAGAAATATCAAAAGAAAAAAAAGATGTGCAACATCTCAAAGAAAATGTAAATTCTACAAACTCGACAATTGAACAAAAAGCAAGGAGCCAATATTACATGCAAAAAGATAACGAAACTGTTATAATATTTAAGAAGTAAGTTATGGAAGTAAAACTATTAAATTTCACACCAAATCCCGATGATATTTGTTTTGAAACAGCAAAAATTTGCTATCAATCAAAAACTAAAGATAAAGAAGGTTTACTCAGCAAAATTATCAAATCAGGTCATTTATCTATTTTAGAACATGCAAGTTTTACGTTTTTAATAAAAGGTATAAGCCGCGTAGCATCTCATCAGCTTGTAAGGCATAGAATCGCAAGCTTTACTCAACAATCTCATAGATATACAAAAGCTTCTGGTTTTTTTGTGCCTGAAAAAATCTTAAACAATACTAAAGCAAAAGAAATCTTTGATGATATAATCAAGAAAGCTCAGTCTGCCTATGAAGAACTATTAAACTTAGATTTACCAAAGGAAGATGCCAGATATGTTTTGCCTTGCGCAATAGTATCCGATATAATTGTTACTATGAATGCCAGAGAATTACTTCATTTTTTTACATTAAGAACGTGCAAAAAAGCCCAAAAAGAAATCCAAGATATTGCGATCGAAATGTTGAAAATTTGCAAAAAAACTGCCCCTATTATCTTTAAAAATGCTGGTCCTTCATGCATACGAGGCAGATGTTATGAAGCAAAACCATGCGATGATATTAGCCAGATAAGGCAATTTTTCGCCAACCTATGAATACCAGACTTTATGTAGTTGCCACCCCTATTGGTAATTTAAAAGACATAACATATAGAGCCATCGAAACATTAAATTCTGTAGATGTAATTTTTGCAGAAAATCCTAAGCATTCAAAGATATTGCTATCAACATACAACATAAAAAAAGACGTAACATCCTACAATGATCATAATTATCAAAAAAAAATACCAATTGCTTTAAATATAGCAAGTCAGGGTAAAACCATAGCTCTAATTACAGATGCTGGCACACCAACTATACAGGATCCAGGATATAGAATTGTTAAAGCTTTTATAGAGCACGGATACAAAGTAGAACCCATACCTGGAGCAAGCGCATTTGTATGTGCTCTACAAGCAAGTGGTCTTGCAACAGATAAATTTATATTTTTGGGTTTTTTACCAAAATCACTATCTAAACAATCAAAAATTCTTTTAAAATATGACCTTGACGCAACAATAATTATATATGAATCGCCAAACAGACTTATAAAAACACTTGAAAATATAAAACAAACTCTAGGAAATAGGCATATCGTATTAGCTAGAGAATTAACAAAAGTCCATGAAGAATTTATAAGAGGACCTGTTGATGATGTAATCAAATTGTTTGAAACAAAGAAAATCATAGGTGAATTTGTTATTTTAATAAAAAAAAATGTTTAAAAATATAAAAATTATTGCTTTTTTTACAATACTATCTAGAATTTTAGGTTTTTTCAGAGATTTTTTGATAACACGGTATTTTGGTGCAGATATTTATACAGATATGTTCTTTGTAGCTTTTAAAATACCAAACCATTTTAGGAGAATATTTGGTGAAGGTGCAATAAATTCTTCTGTGGTACCTGTTTTATCAAAAATAGATAAAGATAACCCAGAAAAAGCAAAAGTTGCTATAGGAAATTTAATTATAATTTTTGGAACTATATTGCTTATCTTTACAATTATTGGCATAATTTTTTCAAAAGTCTTAATTTTAATTTCTGCGCCTGGCTTACTTTTGGACCCTCATGTTAAAACATTAGATTTGCTTGTTAAGATCAATTTTAGCTACATATTCTTTATTGGTATGGCAATATGTTTTATGGGTATAATGAATAGCTATAACCAGTTTGGTGTTGGAGCTTTTTCCCCATCTTTACTAAATATCAGCATGATTGTATCTATATTAATTCTATATGATTTTTTTAAACCTCATATTTTTACTTTATGCTTTGGTGTTGTGCTTGGTGGGATACTTCAGATGATTTTTTCTTACTATGGTTTAAAATGGGGTAAAATTCCAATTCAATATACATTTAAAATAGAAGACTCAACAAAACAGATTTTAAAACTAATGTCAGTTACAGCAATTAGCGGCTCTGTCTTACAAATTGGTGATATGATAGATACATTCATTGCCAGTTTTTTAAAAGTAGGCAGTATATCTTACCTTTATTATGCCAATATTTTATTTCAGTTGCCATTTGCTATTGTTGTTCTTGCAATCTCTCAAGCCACATTACCTCAGCTTAGTAAATTAGAAAAGCCTCAATTGGTAGAAAATACAAACCAATTACTAAAAATCATACTTAACTTATCCATACCAATTACATTGTATTTTATATTTTTTGGTAAAGATCTGATTACAATAATTTTTCAACATGGCAAATTCACATCAAGTGATACTGCAAATACCGATATAGCGTTAACCATGTTTATGTTAGGTTTTTTGTTTTTTTCACAATTAAGAATAGTAAATAACGCATTTTATGCTATAAAAGATGTAAAAACTCCACTTAAAGCATCAATGATCTCAGTTTTAGCAAAACTAATAACCTCTGTTGTATGTGCCTATCTATTTGGTTTTTGGGGGCTAGCTTTATCTTTAAGTATTGTAGGATTTATTAATTTAGCAATACTGAACCACTATTTTAAAAGAAAAATTGGAAAAATTGTATATAAAATACCAAAAGAAAGTCTAGTTATTTTTTTTGTACTTATTTTCTTATCAATTGGGCTAAAAAACATAAATTTTAGTAAAACATACGTTGTCAACGCTTTATTTCGTTTACTATTATCTGCTTTAATTTATGGACCAATAGGGTTTTATATAATAAAAAAAGAATTACTAAGCTATAGGATCAAGCAATGATTCAATAAAATCTCTTGCAACAAATGCCCTTAGGTCTTCTATTTTTTCACCCATGCCAATGTATCTAATTGGAATTTTAAGTTCTTGGCTTATTGCAAAAATAATACCACCTTTGGAAGTACTATCAAGTTTGGTTAAAACTATTCCGCTTACACCTAATGCATTATTAAACTCTTTTGCTTGTACAAGTGCATTTTGACCGATTGTTGAATCGAGTACAAGTAATATTTCTTGTGGGTAATTGCCTAGTTTTGCAATAGAACGCTTTATCTTTTTTACTTCTTCCATTAAATGCTTTTGTGTATGGAGTCTACCAGCCGTATCAATTAAAACTACATCGTAATTTTTTGCAATTGCTTTGTGAACACCGTCATATGCAACAGCTGCAGGATCAGCTTTAGTTTGTAATGCTAAAATATCGCATGAGCTTTTTTTAGCCCATTCCTGAAGTTGCTCAATTGCCGCAGCCCTGAATGTATCCGCTGCAACAAGCAACACATTTTTACCCCTTTCTGAGTATAAACTTGCAAGTTTTCCAATAGTTGTAGTTTTTCCAGAACCATTTATTCCAACAACCATAATAACAAATGGAGATCCTTTTAGATAAAGAGGTTTCTCGACGCTTTCAAGAACACTTAAAAGAATATTTCTAATTACAAACTCAGCATCTCTAATTGTTTTAACAGATCCACCAATATTTTTGTTTATTTCTTCAATAATTTTCTGTGTAATTTCAACTCCAAAATCCGAAGTAATAAGTAATTCTTCAAGCTGATCTAAGTAATTTTGATCTATAGGCTTATCTTTGAGTGTTTCTTTTTCTTGAGTAAAACCAGATTTTATTTTTTTAAATATATCAAAAATGCTCATTTTCTCCTCTTTGTAAATTTATCCATTACAAATTGCCTTTTCCCAAGCATCCATGTATCAGAAAAAATATCACGTTCTAAAGCCATAGCATTAAAGTTATTCAAATGCTCCGATTCTTTAACAAGAGTTTTGATTGATTTAATAAGATCTAAATTTTCTTTCGAAAAACTTTTACAAAACTTTAAAGCTTCTTGAACTATTATTTCTTTGTCAAAGTAATTATTAATTAAGCCGATGCTTAAAGCCTCCTCTGGCATTATTGGCCTTGCACAAAGCAAAATCTCTAAAGCTTTAGATCTACCCACAAGATTTACCAACCTATAAGTACCCCCCCACCCTGTAGTTACACCCATTTGTATTTCTTTAAATTGAATAAAACTATCACTTTGTAAAAATCTAATATCAAAAGCCAAAATAAACTCTGCACCACCACCAACTGCACTACCATTTATACAGGCTATTGTTGGAATTTGCAAATTTTCTATCTCATTTAATATATTATGCATTAAAAAAGCCATATCTTTAGCTTTTTCTTTTGAATCCAAAGTTGCAAAATAATCAATATCACCACCTGAGCAAAAAACATTACCGCTGGATTTAACAAGCAAAGCTTTGATATCCAAATTTTTAATATCAGATATAATTTTACTAAGCTCATACATAAATTCTAAATTAATAGCGTTTCTTTTTTGGTAACGATTTAATGTCAAAATACCTATGTCGTCAATATTTTCAAATATGATATAACTCATAGCTCAAAATCAGGCCTGTATATACCTTTTTCGGTAATTATAGAATCTATCAAATAATTCGGTGTAACATCAAAGGCAAAATAAAGGGCTTTTGCGCCATCTGGTGCTAAATTAACACCATTAAAATTTAATATTTCGCTTGAATCTCTAATTTCGATATCAAGATCACTTAGATTATTAAGACTTCTATCTATTGTAGACTCTGGTGCAGCGACAAAAAATTTTACATTATGCAATTTTGCAAGTTGTGCTAAGCAATATGTACCTACTTTATTTGCTACATCACCATTTTTTGCAATTCTATCAGCACCAACAATTATACAATCGATCAACTTTTTTTGCATTAAAATGCCACATGCACTGTCAGTTACAATTTTATAATTAATATTTTCTTTTGATAACTCAAAAGCAGTTATTCTACTTCCTTGAAAATACGGTCTTGTTTCATCAACATAAACTTCTTCCACTAGATTTTGTTGTGCTGCATATTTTATTATTCCAAGAGCTGTGCCTATACCACCTGTAGCAAAGCTTCCCGTATTGCAATGTGTTAAAATTCTCATTTTTTTATCGAATAAAACAAGTGCGTTTTTTGCCATTTCATAATCAGCTTTCTTTTGGTCTTCAAAAATACCAAAAGCGTTCGCTCTTACTTTTTTTATTATTTTTTCTACAGGCAAAAATGCATTTTGTTCTATTAGTTTCTTTTGACTTTCAACAGCCCATTTCAGGTTTACAGCGGTAGGTCTTGTCGCAAGAAGGTTTGTATATGCTGTCAAAGAAGCTTGATTAAGTTCGTCTAAATCTTTAGCGTTTTTTATTGCAAGATAATAACCAAACGCAGCTACAATGCCAATCAGTGGTGCACCTCTTACAATCATATCCTTTATGGCCATACAGGTATCGTTTAAATTTTCTAATTTCACTTTTTTTATCTGAGGTAAAAACCGCTGATCTATAACAATAAATTCATCGTTATCAGTAAATATAAAAGGACTATAACCACCCATTTTGCCTATACCACCTTATGGTTTTATACATCCCATTAAATAAATTGAACTTAGGTTCAAATCCAAAGTCTAAGCAAAATTCATTTGGCTTACAAACCCATTTTTGTACTCTAATTTCATTTAGCTTATCAAAAAAAATCCCACCTGTTTTTAAACCAAAATTTATTGAATCAAATAAAATTTCAGGTAAAACAATTTTATTTAGACGTTTCCCTAAATGATATTCGATAATGTCTGCTATTTTATAAAAATCATAACAGTAATTTTCGCATATTGTATATATTTTTGTTCCAAAAAAGCTATAATTAAGAGCATAATCAATAGCATCAATTAGATCATCAATATAAATAAAACTTAATTTCATTTTTTTTACAATAAAAAACAAACTAGTTTCATATGCAAATTTAATCAGTTTATATACTTCTTGCTCATGTGGTCCATAAATAACAGGGGGCCTTAAAATTAACAAATTGTATTTGTGCGAATTTTTTAACAATTCTAGCTCTGCAAGTCTTTTTGTATAGCCATAATAAGAAACAGGCTCATTTTTTTCTAAAGGGCCTCTTGCAGCTAGTGAACTCACATATATTAGCTTTTTTACATTATGTTTAGCAGAAAGCTGACTTAAATTTTTTGCACCCTCAACATTTGTTTTATAAAAGGCTTTTTTTGAGCCCTTAATTAAACCAGCTAAATGTACTACAGTATCTACATGTGCTATAGCATTTTCTAAATCCTTAATATTTGATATATCTCCCTGAAAGTATTCAATTCCATTAATCTTTCTTCTTGAGAAACCATAGATTTTATATTTAAAGGATAACTTATCAATTAAATTTTTACCAACAAAACCGCTTGCACCTGTTAGGAGTATTTTCATTTAACCCAATAAACCCTTGCTACTTTATCATTTTCTTTATATTTAATATCCAAATCACCTTTAAAAGCTCTCTGAATAGCTTTGCCAATAGCTACTGCTAAGTGTTCAAATGTAGTGTATACATTCATTTCATTATCACTTATTTGTTCAATTTTTCCTATTCTTCTTAATGGATTAATATTTTCACTCTCTTTTTCTTTATTTTTCATTAAATTAATTATTTCTTCTTTTTTTGATTTTATAATGTCGCTTTTTAAATTCAATATACCTCCGTAATAATTATCTTGAATCCTTCTGCAAGCTGGGCATATATCTTCATAATATTCTCCTCTTGGTTTTTCAATTTTTTTCCAAATACCATCAATAAAAACAAGCCCACAAACTTTACAAACTGTTGGTTCTTTGTATTTCTTGTTTTTAAGATAAAGCCTTTCGTTCCTTTGCGCATAAAGGTTTGTTTTCATAAAAACCTCCATTTAAAAAATATCTTTTGAAAAATTTATTCTTGCTAATATTTCTTGCAAAAAATCATCCATATTATCAATACGGATTTTTAAAAAATTAAACGATTCTAGGTCTTGCAAAGGAACAGCTCTATAAGGCTTTATCCTTCCAATCGACAGCCAGTTAACTACATAATCAGAAAAATTAACAATAGCTGAAAGTTTGCCTGCATCTGTATCAACAAATTTATCGCTATGGTGAAGATAGATTGCCTCAACAATCAAATTATCAAAGTTCCATAAACCCAGTAATTCTTTTGCTACATCACAATGATTAAAACCATACAATTCATTTTCTAATTTTATACTCAATAAATTATCGTTGGAATCAACCTGTTTTATTACAGTTTCATATCTTATTAGTTTACTTTTATACATAACTGTTTTGCCTATATCGTGTAGTAAACCTGCTACATAACTTACGTTTTCATTAAATAAATTAAACTTAAAGCTAATTGCTTGTGCACATGTAGCTACGCCAATCATATGTTCCCATAAAAGTTTATCAAACTCATCATAGTCTTTGAATATTGATCTTGCACTAATGGTTAAAACTAACCTTTTTACACTTTCTAAACCAATAATTGATATAGCATGCATTAGGTCTGTAACTTTATTTTTAACACCATAAAAAGGAGAATTAGCCAATCTTATTAGAGTAGCTGCTATATATGAATCATGCGAAACCACTTTGGATAAACTATAAATACTGACATTTTCATCGTTTAAAAGATTGAGTATTTGATTTGCAGCTTGAGGAAAAGCTTCTAAATGAACTTGCTCAATCATGTTTTGTATTAAAAATCTTTTTTCTTGTTCTAAAGCCACCAATAAACACTCCTTATTAATATTGTTACTTGCAAATTATACACAATTCAAGTATAATTTACAATTGAAATATGAGAAAGATTGCAATTGTTTTAATTTTATTAGTTAGTTTTTCTATAGTATCGTGTCAAACTATGCCTTCAAGTACACAAAGCGATGGTAGTAAAGTAGCTCAAATATACTATGAAATGGCAAAAAATATCATAGTAAATAAAGATTATTCTAAACTTTCCGAAGCTTTTGTTTATCTCAATAAAGCAAAAGATATTGAACCATCAAATCCTAATATTTACTTTATTTACGCTTTAGCTTATAGGCTTAAAAAAGATGATAACACAGCAAAACAATATTTGGAAAAAACTATTAATTTAGATAAAAATTACTATGATGCATACAATGAATTAGGTGTAATTTATTATGAAGAAGGTAATTATTCAAAAGCAAAAGAGTTATTTGATAAACTTATTGACACACTTACTTATCCAAATATCGATGTGGCATATTATAACCGTGCTATTTTGTATTTGACGCTAAAAGAAAATCATAAAGCAGTAAACGACTTAGAAAGCGCCATAATGTACTCTGACTACAAAAATCCTCTATACTGGCAAAAACTTATAGAAGTGTATTTAAATGAAAATAATTACCAAAAAGTACTTATTGTGGCTCAAGAAATGGAAAGCCATTTAGGTCCATCCGATTACATACATTACATAAAAGCGTTATGTTATTATCATTTAGGCTTATTTGATCAAGCAAAAGATTCTTTATCAAAAATAAATAATCAAGATAATTACTTTTCTATTGAGAAAGATTTGCTTTTGAAAAAGATGCAGCGCTAATTTTACTTACTATCAATTCAACTAAAGCAATTAAAACAATGTATAAAAGCACCACAACTACGTTATTAATAGGGTTTATATGAATTATTTTTGTAAGATTGCTCAAAAAAACCAATATTTGAAAATAAATTTTGATTACAAAATCAAAAATAGCAAAAAATGGCCATTTAAAATAATATGGTAAAAAAGTAAATACAATACTCAAAAACGACATAGGCATTATTAAAAAACCAAAATAAGGATCAAGGATTAGGTTTGAAACAAAACTTGTTGTAGAAACATATCCAAAATAATAAACTGACAGTGGTATTGAAAATACACTCATGCAAAAACTAAAAACAAAAAATGCATACAATTTTTTTAATTTCAGCCTTTGAATTACAAATGCAGTGTAAATAGCAAAAAATGTCATTACAAAAGATAAAACAAAAGAAATATCACTAAAAATTTCAAATCCATAAAAAATAAAAAATAGAGTTGCAACAAAAAATAATATATTATAAGCATTTTTCTGCAAACCAAATATCATTGATAAAACAAAAAGCATAATCATAATAAAAGAGCGCACAGCAGGAATCTGTCCACCGCTTATACTAAAATATACCAATGTAGATACGATACCAAAAATAGATGAAATAATTTTTAAATTGTACCGTTGGTATATTGATTTTATATTTGAAACAATCTTGAAAAATAAAAAGTAAAATATAGCAAAAGCAAAACTCATATGTACACCGGAAACACTCAAAATGTGAATAGTTTGAGTATTTTTAAAATAATCTATAATAGGAAAGAGACGTTTTGTATCCCCAAAGACTGCAGCTTCTATCAATCTATCATGCGGATCTTTTAAAAAATAATAGTTTTCAGTTATGATTTTTCGTCTAAAATTATCTAGCATATTGCCAGTTGACAAACATTTTGCATAATAAGCAAATCCGTAATAATAAATACCTTTACTTTTTAAGAAATCTCTAAAATCATCATCTTTTAGCGCATCAATGCTTTTGATTTTAGCATAAAATAGGTATTTGCCACTATCGTTTATTGTATATTTTTTTGGTACATACAAAAAAACATTTTTAGAACTTTCGCTTCTTGCAATAACACTCAAAAATCTACTTTGTTCTTTTACCGATATTATTTTAGCTTTAAATTCACTGTCTTGTTCGAAATTTAGTGGCAAGGTTTGACTTTTTTTAAAAGCAAAAACCAAAATTACTAAAAATGCAGTTAAAATAATTAGTTTAAACCTAAATATTGCAATTGTAAAAGCTATAAGACTAAAAATTAGTAAAGAACTTTTTGTAAGAAAAAAATAAGTACTTAATATCCCGCTTAAAACAAAAGCAAATGGATATTGCCAAAGGATTTTGGAGATTTTCGATCTCATTGAATTAAAATACTTGCATATCCTACAGTTTGGTCCATTTGTCCATTTACATCAAAACTCGTTTTATGCTCAATTAGCTTTGCATTTTTAGCACCAAGATCTTTGCTTGCTACAAGCGCTGCATAAGCAATATTGGCACCACACATTGAAATATCGTATTTTTCAATAGTATTTGCAAATTCATTTTCAGATAGAGAAAGAATTTTTTCTATTGCTAAATTATCTTTATAAATGGTTGTTTTTTGATCTTCATAATGATTAAAATCACTACTTACAATAATTAAAGCATTTTTTGACTTTAAAGCATTGCTAAGCAAATGCCCAAATTCTGCCAATATATTCCAATCAGCTGTTCCAACAACAATAGGTACAATACAAAAATTATTTTTATTTGTAAATTGTATAAATGGTAACTGTACCTCAATGCTATGCTCTTTTATATGAGCCAGACTATCTTTTTTAACCAAATAACTTTTTGTTATTTCGTTAATTATTGACTCGCATGGCTTTATTTTGCCAAGTGGCGTTTCGTATATTCCATCAAATACAGATATATATTCTCCAAGTCCAGTGTGGTTTGGTCCTAGAACAACATATATGTCATATGGTTCGATAATACTGTATGCTTTTGCTGCAATATAGCCACTATAAACATATCCAGCATGCGGTACAATTATAGCTTTTGGCTTATACAATGGTTTATAATCAATTACACTATTTAGATATTCTATAAGCTCAATCTTGTCTGATGGGTAAAAATAACCAGCTACAATAGGCTTTCTATTCATGTTTAAAGTTTTTAAGTTCCTGTCTTAATTTTTCTATATCCTCTTTTGTTGCCATCCCAATTTTAGAAAAAAATTCATTCAAAGATTCTGATATAATTTTGTCAATATCTTCTTTCTTTTTTGTTACTTCAGAACTAATATACTCGCTTACATTTTTTTCTTTTAATATGCTTTTGCCATCTTCAATTGCTTTTGTTATTTTCTGGTTTATGTTGTATGCCAAACCAACACCTGCATAAAATAAATCTTTTAGCATACTATTCCTCCTTTTTATAAAGCGATTCATCAAAAACAAGTTCTTTATTTATTTTATCAATACTTACACCCGCCTGGGCGTATTGTTCTTTTCCGCCACCTTTCGCTCCAAATTTTTTGCAAATATTTTTAATAATTTCATTAGCTTTAAAATAATTTTTACATTCACCACTTACCATACATACAATATAAACCTTTTCTTCAAATTTTCCATACAAGACTACAACAATATCTTTTACACGATTTTTTACTGCATCACCATATTTTTTTAGCATTTCGATATTGCCTTCAACAAAATCAATATAAAAATTGCACATATCTATGTTTTTTATTTTTTCTTGGTTAAATTCAATCTTAAAGGTTTTTGATTTTTCTTTTGGTTGTTGTTTTAATTCTGTTATTTTTTTAGGAAGTTCATCAACATTTGTTGATAATTCCTTTAAAACAAAATTTAGTGCTTTTTCCAGTTTTAAAACATGGTCGTATGCAGACATACCAACTTTTGCTTCGATTCTTCTTACGCCTTTAGATAGTGCTTCTTCTGAAATAATTTTGAAAAATCCTATTTCTCCAGTATTTTTAACATGAGTACCACCACACAGCTCTCTACTAACATTACCCATTTCCACAACACGCACAAATTCATCGTATTTTTCACTAAATAATGCTATGGCACCTGATTCAATTGCGTCTTTAGTATTCATAATTGTAGTCTTAACAGGGTATGCTTCCTGTATCCAGCTATTTACTATGATTTCTATATCTTTAATTTCTTCTTCTGTAAGTTTAAAATTATGTGTAAAATCAAACCTAAGTCTTGTTGGTTCAACTAAAGAACCAGCTTGCTTAACATGATTTCCAAGCCTCCTAATAAGAGCAGAATCAAGCAAATGAACTGCACTATGGTGACGCGCTATATCTTTTCTTCTAGCAACGTTAATACTCAATGTATAGCTTTTGTCTTTTTCAAATTCGCCTTCTAAAATTTCAACTTTATGAATAAAATACTTATCTAAATGTTTAAAAACATCTGATACATAAGCTTTTGAAGTTTCAGAAAAAATAAATCCGCTATCTGCAACTTGACCACCACTTGTTGCATAAAATGGCGTTTTATCAAAAACAAAATAAGCAATTTCTTTAGCATTAACAACGTTTTTATTGTTAAAATTCAAATCAAATATTGCTATTAAGTGTCCTTTGTATTCTAAATTATCGTACCCTACAAATTCTGTAGGCTCTAAGTCTCTAAGAGCTAAAGCCAAACTGTCTTTTAAATCTATATTCATACTAAAGCTTGACTTTGACTTTTGTCTTTGTGTTTCTAGGTGTCTATTAAAACCCTCAATATCGACAAAAATATTTTGTTCTTTTGCTATATCAAGTGTTAAATCGATTGGAAAACCATATGTATCGTATAATTTAAAAGCTTTTTGTCCATCCAAGATATTATTTGACCTATCAACAAGTTTATCAAATAAAGCAAGTCCTTCTTCAAGCGTATTTAAAAATTGCTCTTCTTCCAGTTTTATAGTATTTTTAACAAATATTTGATTTTGAACAATCTCAGGGTAAATATCACCAAGAGATTCATTTACGCTATCAACAAGTTTAAACAAAAACGGTTCTCTTGCACCTAATTTTGTACCAAACCTCATAGCTCTTCTTATAATTTTTCTTAACACATAACCTCTGCCTTCTTTATCTGGCAATACTCCATCAGCTATTAAAAAATCCATAGCTCTTAGGTGGTCTGCTATTACTCTAAGGGCTACATCTGTACTTTCATTATTTTTATATTCAACAGAAAAATAATCACATACACTATGTATAATCGGGATAAACAGATCTGTATCAAAATTGCTGTAAACACCTTCTAATACTGCGCTTATTCTCTCAAGACCCATACCTGTATCAATACTTGGTTTTGGAAGTGGGGTAAGTTTACCATCTATTGACCTATCAAATTGCATAAAAACTAAATTCCATATCTCTAAAAATCTATCGCAATCACATTCTATAGAGCATTCAGGACGTCTACAACCTACATTTTCTCCTTGATCTATGTGTATTTCTGAACACGGTCCGCATGGTCCTGTATCACCCATTGACCAGAAGTTATCTTTTTCGCCCATTCTAACGATGCGAGACGCATCAACACCTTCTTGTTTGTGCCATATTTCAAAAGCTTCATCATCTTCTTTAAAAATTGTAATCCAAAGCTTTTCTTTGGGTAAACCATAAACATTTGTAACTAAATCCCATGCATAATGTATAGCTTCTTTTTTAAAATAGTCACCGAATGAAAAATTACCCAGCATCTCAAAAAATGTGTGATGCCTTGCAGTGTAGCCTACATTTTCCAAATCATTATGCTTGCCACCTGCCCTTACGCATTTCTGAGAACTACAGGCTCGTGTATAATTCCTCTTTTCGTTACCCAAAAATACATTTTTAAATTGCACCATCCCTGCATTTGTAAAAAGCAAAGTAGGGTCATTTTGTGGTACCAGCGAAGAACTTTTCACACGAGTGTGAGAGTTTTTTTCAAAATACTCTAAAAAAGTTTCCCTTACAATTTTTGAATTCATAATTTATCCTCATACTTGTAAATTAAATTTTTAATGTCACTACTATCAAAGCCTCTATTTATTAAAAATGCGTATATTTTTTGTTTTTTATTATCCTTTATTTTTTGAATCTTACTTAAAAAAATCTCTTCTAATTTGCTATTTGAAAATTCTAAATTATTTAAAATATCTTCACTTATACCCTTATTTTTTAAGTGAAATAAAATTTTATACTTACCATAGCCTTCGTTTTGCTTTTTGTTTTTATAATCTATGGCATATTCCAAGTCATTTAGATAATTAAGTTCTTTTAATCTATTAATAATGGGTTCTGGATCAATGCCTTTTTTTTCAAGTTTTTCCTGCAGTTCTTTTGAAGTATATCGTTTTTTTGATATCAACTTAAATGCGTAATCTAAGCCTTCCACTAATAAATGCCTTTAAACTTCAAAGATAGGTCATTTGGATTGTTGGCAAATTCCAAAGCGCTCTCAATGCTAATTAGTCCTTTATTGTAAAGTTCCATTAAAGAAAAATCAAATGTACGCATTCCGTTAGTGCCTAAAATTAATGCTTTAGATAAATCAGAGCTTTTTTGTGGATCTAATATAGCCTGTCTAACAAAATCTGTACCCAAAAGTATTTCTGTAGCAACAACCCTTGACCTTTCTTTTGATGTGCTTTTTATTAGCCTTTGAGAAATCACTGCTTCAATAACGTTTGATAGCTGACTTCTAATTTGTTTTTGGTCTTTATAATCAAATGTTGACACAATTCTATTTACGGTTTCTGTAGCATTTAAAGTATGAAGTGTTGACAAAACCAAATGTCCAGTTTCTGCAGCTTCAAGTGCAATTTTAATAGTTTCACTATCTCGCATTTCTCCAACCATAATTACATCTGGGTCTTCTCTTAAAGCACCTCTTAGTCCCCATGCAAAATCAATACAGTCAAAACCTACCTGTCTTTGGATAACTATACTTTTTTTATCATTAAAGATATACTCAATTGGATCCTCTATTGTAATAATATTTTTTGCTTTTTGTTCATTTATTAGCTCAATCATAGAAGCAAGCGTAGTTGACTTACCACTACCTGTTACACCAGTAATCAAAACCAAACCTCTGGGCTTTAGAGCAATCTCTCTTACAACATCTGGTAAACCTAATTCTTCAAGTGTCGGTATATTATATGGTAAAAACCTGAATACAGCAGCATAAGAGCCGCGTTGATAAAATACATTAACCCTGAATCTACCAATACCTTCCAAGCCATATCCTATATCAATTTGTCTGTTTTTTATCAGTTTATCCATTTGGTAACTTGTTAAATCAAGTGTATCCAAAATAGATTCGAAATCATTTGCAGAAATTATATCAAAATTACTTTCCTGAATATCACCTGCTATTCTATATTTTGGTTTTGTACCTACCTTCAAATGAATATCAGATGCTTTATTCTCTATAGCATCTTTTAAAACTTCTTTAATCTGCAACATCTTCTTTTTTTTGCGTAAAACAATTTAATTTTGTTTTGATTTCGTCTATAAGATTATTCAGTAGGTCAGGATTTTCTTTTAGAAAATCCCTTGCATTGTCTCTGCCTTGACCTAAACGCTGATTTTGATAGGCAAACCAAGATCCGCTTTTTTCTACAATTTCATGATTAACAGCTAAATCAAGTGCATCTCCAATATAATCTATACCTTTGCCGTATATGATATCAACTTCTGCCTCTTTGAATGGCGGTGCTACTTTGTTTTTAACTATTTTCACTTTAGTGCGATTGCCAACAATATCTTGGCCTTGTTTTATGTTATTTACTTTTCTAATATCAATTCTAACAGAAGCGTAAAATTTTAGCGCATTGCCACCAGTTGTTGTTTCTGGATTGCCAAACATAACGCCAATTTTACTTCTTATTTGATTCAAAAAAATTATGGCAGTATTCGTTTTGCTTATAGCACCTGTTAGTTTTCTCAACGCTTGACTCATCAGTCTAGCCTGCAAACCCATATGGGCATCACCCATATCTCCTTCAATTTCAGCTTGTGGTACAAGAGCTGCAACAGAATCAAGTACGATAATATCTACTGCATTGCTTCTAACTAGCGTATCAATAATTTCAAGTGCCTGTTCTCCAGAATCAGGCTGACTAATTAAAAGATTATCAACATCTACACCTAAATTTTTCGCGTACTCTACATCTAAAGCATGTTCTGCATCTACAAACGCAGCGATACCACCTTCTTTTTGAGCATTTGCAACACAATGCAAAGCAAGTGTAGTTTTACCACTTGATTCCGGTCCATAAATTTCTGTTATTCTACCTCTTGGTATTCCACACACGCCTATTGCGTAATCAATAGATAGCGAGCCTGTTGGTATAACATCTATTTTAACTGCTTCGTGTTCACCAAGTTTCATTAATGAACCCTTGCCAAAACGTTTTTCTATACTTGATATGGCAACTTTTAACGATTCCAGTTTCTTTTCATCCATACAATCTCCCCTTTTGATATTTTACAATATTTACAAAATATTTTCAATTCAATGTTGAAAAAAATTAGCTTCTTCTAAGATTTAATTCATCTGCAAAATCTGACTCTTTGAATTCAAATTCACCTCTTATGCCTTTTTTTCTTAATTCTTGATCGTAAGCTTTTAAATCTTTTCTCATAACTTTAGCACTTATTGTTTTTGGAAATGCGCTCATAAACTCAATTACCCTTGGCCTTTTATATGGTGCCATATGGTCTCTTATAAATCTAAAAATATCTAATGCCATTTCTTTTGAAGCTATATAATCGGGTTTCAACACTATAAATGCTTTTGGCACAATTCTGTCTTTTTCATCTACAGTTGGTATTACGCCTACTTCTAAAACTGCATGGTGAACCATAATTTCACTTTCTACTTCAAACGGACTTATCCTATAATCAAGACTCTTGAATACATCGTCTGCTCTGCCAACAAAATAAAAATAACCATCCTCATCTATAGAAGCTACATCACCGGTTAAATAATAACCACCTTTAAAAATTGCCGCATTCTTTTCTGGATCACCTAAAGCCGTCAATAAACCAAGTGGTTTTACAGGATAAATTTTAACGGCAAGCTGACCGTCTTCTTTTGGTTTAACTGGATCAAGAAATTCATTTAATGCAAAAAGCTCATAGCCCGGTGCGGTTTTGCCCATAGAACCTTCTTTAATAGGCTCTCCAATAAAATTTCCCACCATAGCAGTGCTTTCTGTTTGACCATAACCTTCCCTTAAATCGATATTTAATTTTTCTTTTACCTTTTTTATTATTTCTGGGTTTAGTGGCTCTCCTGCACTTACAAGTTGCTTTAGAGAAAATTTATATTGACTTAAATCTTCAATTAAAAACAATTTCCAAACACTCAGTGGCGCACAAAGCGTTGTTACTTTATATTTTTCTATTGCAGATAAAACTTTTTTAGCATTAAATTGCTTATATCGATAAGTAAAAATAGTGCTTTGAGCGTTCCACGGTGCATAAAAACTACTCCAAGCATGTTTTGCCCAACCTGGTGCGCTAATATTGTAATGAATATCGCCTTTTTTGCAACCAATCCAGTAAGTTGTTGTTAAGTGGCCAACTGGATAATGATGAGAATGCATAACAAGCTTTGGTTTTGCAGTTGTGCCGGAAGTAAAAAAAGAATACATTTCATCTGTAGAGTACGTTATAAATGTAGGTACGTATTCATCTTTGTATTTATCTACTTCTTTGTAATTAAACCAGAGTGGTACTTTATCCGAATCTTCTTCCAAAACCGTATCCAATGGATCTCCAACATTTATTCGAGCGACCAAATCAAATAATGCTTCCTTTGCTTTCATTACCTTATCTACATATTCACTGTTAACGAATAAAAACTTTATATTTGCCGATTTAATCCTATCTGCTACATCTTCGGGAGGCAACATTGTAGCAGCTGGTATAATTACGCCACCTGCTTTCATCAAACCAAGTAAAATTTCATACAAATACACCGAGTTTTCCATCATAATCATGGCTCTATCGCCTTTTTGCAAACCTAAATCCTTAAAAAAATTCGCAGCTTGATTAGAACGTCTTCTCATCTCATCAAATGTAACCTTTTTTTCTAAACCATTTTCATCTGCACAAATTAGTGCCACATCGTTATTATCTTTTGCAATATAATCAAAATAGTCTAATGCCCAATTGAATTTAACCAAATGAGGCCATTTAAATTCTTTTTTGCATGTATTGTAATCAGGTCCACTTAAAATAAAATCCCTAAGCTTCAAGAACTCCGATAATTCTTTTTTCATAAAAACCCCCTTTTTTAATTAGTTTATATTTAATAGTAGTATACATAAAAAGCATAATATGTCAATAAAAAACTATTTTTTTAAGTAAGAGTAAACTCTGGCTAAAAGAGGACTTGAATACATTTGCAAACGCATTTTAAACCAATTTAGATCAGACTTCCAAACCCTAAACCTCTTTATCTCAAGCACATTAGATCCAACTATATTCGCTCCTGTTTTAGTTGTAAATAAATATTTAAACCCAGCCTCTTTTGCTGCTTTTATACTAATCTCATCGTATGCACCCCACGGCCATGCAAATGAATATGTTTTTCTTTTAATTTCTGTTTCAAGTTCACCTTTTACAAGTTTTAATTCTCTCAAAACCCTCATGTATCTTTGTTCATCCGTTTCAAATACACCAATTGAACCTTTTTCTTGTCTATAATTTTCAACAATCTCGTCAAGTTCTCTTTTGTAGTTTTCTTTTTTAAAAAAATCCAAGTAACCATTATCCAAAACATGCTTGTGCAACATATCGTTTAAATCTTTGTCAGGAATAAATTCATTGTAAGCAAACTCAGGCTTTCTGTCAAAATCAAGTGTACCATACCTTTTGTCACCTGCTACATCACCAAAATATGATAGTTTTTCTCTTGGTCTATTGTAGCCAATAATTTTATCGCTTGCATACACCTTTTGATGCATTTTAGAGTGAGGTAAAACTTTTATTATTCCACTTTTGTCCATAAAACGCACTTCGCTCCAGCATAGTTTACTTTCTACTTTATGTCTAAAACCATCAATTATAGCATATTGCGCTTCACACTTTGGTAGTTTATCCATTTGAATTTTACCAGCATACACATCATCTAAATTAAAACCTAAAGACTCTTCTTCTTCTACATTCCATGTAACCAAAAAAAGTAAGGCTTTAAAACCATATTTTTTAAGTAAAGGATATGCCCACACCCAAGTATCTAAATACCCATCATCAAATGTTATAACAACAGCCTTTTGCCAATCTTTTTTGCCTTCAATCATATATTGAGCCAGTTCTTCATCGTCTATACTTACATAGCCTTCCTGTTTTAAATATTTCAAATGTTCTTCAAATACTTCTGGGCTAATAGATAAAACATCGTTATCGTAATTTATATGGTGATATAGTAATACTGGTACACTAAACATTGTTTTCCTCCAATAAACTTTTAACAGCTAAAAAAACCTCTTGTGGATGAATGTCTTTCATACATCTAAAATGACCCTCTTTGCAAACATTGCCCCCATGCAGGTGACACGGTCTGCAATCAAGTTGTTTTTCTATTATAACAGATTTTGTTCGTGGATAAAACCCAAATTCTTTCACAGTTGGCCCAAAAATAGCAACAATTGGTATATTGCAGGCGCTTGCAATATGCATTAAACCTGAATCATTTGTAACGAAAACATCGCACAAACCTATTTTATTTACAAGCTCACTTAAAGATAAAGCACCAGTGTAATTTTTTATACTATATGGGAGTTTATCGAAATCTTCTGATAGAATTTTTTCTTGTTTGGACCCAAAAATAAAAAATGTTTTTTCTGAAAAATAAGCATCTAAAAGCTTAATCAGTTCTATAAAACTTTGCTTTGGCCACATTTTGTTTTTCCATGCAGCAAAAGGCGCTATACCAATTATTAATTCCTTATTTTTTTGTTTTTTGCAAGTTAGTTTCGGGTAACCTTCTTTTTTGCCAATAAGGCTTAAATAATCTTCTATAATATCTTTTTGTTTTTTTTCTTTTATAAAATTGAAAGGAAATCGTGACTTGTATAAAATTTTTAACCTATACAACCTGTGTTTTGGTACCCTATATACTTTGCCTTTTAGTTTGGTTGATATCAAAAAACTTCTAAGATTAACCTGCAAATCGTATATTGCATCAAATTTTATGTTCTTTAAACATTTTATTTGATTAAAATCCAATACTTTGTCAACAAAATCTATATTTTTAAATAAATCAATAAAGGCTTTTTTTGTTACATAAAAGATCTTGCTATCTGGGTACTTTTTCTTTAACTCTTCAATAAAAGCTGTTGTTAAAACAATATCTCCAAGTGAGCTTAAGCGAATAATACAAAAGTTCATCCCAAAAACTCTATAGCTGTTTTAAATACTTCCTGAGGAATGATGCGCATCATACAATCAAAATGAGATTTTTTGCATGAATTGCCTCCATGTGTGCCACATGGTCTACAGTCTAAATCTTTTATTTCAAAGATCGCTTTTTTTTCACTCAAAGAATAAAAACCAAATTCTGGCAATGTTGGACCATATATTTCAATCGTTGGGATATTAAAAGCAGATGCAATGTGTACAGGTGCCGAATCGTTTGAAATAAGCAAATTTGCTTTTGAGATTACAGCAAAAAGTTCTTTTAAAGTTGTTTGACCCATTAAATTAACAATATTTTTTCTATTATTTTTTATATATTCTCCGATATTAATATCTTTTTGAGTACCAACCAATACTATCAAATACCCGCTTTGCTCAAGCATAAAAGCTAATTCTTTGTAATATTCTTTTGGCCATCTCTTTGTTGGCCAGGCTGAAACTGGGTTAATAACAACAATCCTTTTTGTATGATTAATAGAATAAGCTTCCAGCACACCATTTATAAGTTTTTCATCATCTTTTGAAAAAAACAAATTTATTTTTCTAATCAAATCTTTTTCCTCAAAATCCAATAACGTAAGCAATGCAAGGTTCTTATCGATTTGATGTGGCATAGATTCCACGCTGATTGTATTTGTATATAAAAAACTTAGAGAAACACTTGATGGTGCAATACGACATCCGGCTCTACTAAAGTAACTAATAATTGCCGTTCTTGCACTTGGATGAGGTGTAACTATGCAGTCAAAACCAATGCTTTTTAATAGTTTAATTTTTTTTATCATACTAAATATATCATTTTCTAAACCATGCTTATCATACAAAATAATCTTATCTATATTTGGATTAAGCGTGTAAACATCTTTGTTTTGTGGAATCGTAAGAACAAAAACTTCTGCATTTTTATGTTTGTTTTTTATTGAATCCGCTATAGGTACACTAAGTATTGCATCGCCTAAAAACGCTGTTTGAATAACTAGGAATCGTTTCATTTCGTACAATTATTACCTATTATGCATGTTTGGTTTTCGTTAAAAAAATTGTAATTAATATTGGGCTTAGGTTTAGAAAAATATTTTTCAATATTTTCTTGTCCTACTATAAATTTCTTTTGATCTTTTAAATTCACAAAAAGAACTGGTACCTGGTTAATACCGATATTATTTAAAAAATTTTTATATTCATTCACATTGTATAAATTTACATTGATATGAGCATTTTTTAAAAAAGCAATAGTTCTTTCACAATGTGGACAAGTTTTAGAGTAAAATAAATCATACCCGTAACTTAGAGGAGAAAGGTTAGGCATTACAAGATAGCCTACAAAAAAAACGCTTATGAAACTGACAAACGCAAAAATCATTAAATAGTGTTTTTGTATCAACCTTACAATCACTATAATTAAAAAAATCAAAAAAATTGAAAAACAAAAATAACAAATAACCTTTAAAGAAAAAATCTGAAAAGATAAAAGTAAGCCTTCACTTGATAATGCAGCTATCAAAATCGCGTCAATTAGGTGCTCTTTTAATCTCAATTTTGATAGCTCAAGCAATATTAAGCTCAAAAAAGTAACCACACCAATTAAAATTAATATAGATTCGCCGTATCTAACATAATTTGCAACCAATTTACAAGAATATGCATCACACAGGCTTTTATTAAAAAAAGATAAAACAAGTTCTATAAAAGATAAAGTAAAGCCTAAAAAATAAACAACAATTTTTTTCACGCTACAAAGTATACATAAAGAGCTTTCAATTTTCAATAATTCTTGAAAATATTATTATTTTATGGTATTTATAAAATGCCATGGAAAATTTAGCAATAAAAGGTAGAAACTATTTAGGTTACGAAATACAAATAGACAAATCCAGCTCAAATGAAGAAATTATTAATTTTTTTAATAGCCATCTAATAAAAAATATTGAATTTTTTAAGAATTCCATACTTACTATAAAACTAGACTCACAAAGAAACATAGATTTTGCAATAGATTATTTAAAAAAACATAATTTATATATAAACGCAATTTATATAGATAATACAAAAACTGTAAATAACCTTGATGTACCTACTTTAACGCAAGCCATTACACACCCAAATTCTGTGGTATTCAAAGGTAATATAAGAAGTGGACAAACACTCGAATCCGATGATAATCTAATAATTATGGGCAATGTGAATAGAGATGCCTATATATATGCCAAAAAAAATATTTTTGTTTTAGGCAGCCTTGAAGGTATACCTCATGCTGGTTTTAAAACTAATAAAGAAGCATTTATATTTGCCTTTGAACTTAATAGTCCCCAAATTCGTATATTTGACTATCTTGCCAAAGCTCCAGATAAACCAAAAAATACTATTAAAAAAGAACCAGAAGTTGCATTTATTGAAAATGATAATATAATTGTACTAGCATATAAAGAATGGTTAAACTATAAAATGGAGTGAGTAAATGGGAAAAGTAATAACTATAACATCCGGCAAAGGCGGTGTTGGAAAATCGACAACAAGCGCAAATATTGCACTTGGTCTTGCACTTGCTGGAAAAAAATGTGTCGCAATTGATCTAGATATTGGTCTTAGAAATCTTGATATGATTTTAGGTTTAGAAAACCGAATAGTATATGATGTTGTAAATGTTATCGAAAATGTGGCCAAAGTTAGTCAAGCCCTCATAAGAGATAAAAGAACAGAAAATCTGTATCTTATAGCAGCTGCCCAAACACGAGATAAATCAGCAGTTAAACCAGAACAGATAGTTAAATTAACAAATGAATTAAAAGAAGAATTTGATTTTATTATTTTAGACTCACCTGCTGGTATTGAAGGGGGATTTAAAAACGCAATGATACCAGCAGACGAAGTATTAATTGTCACAACACCAGAAATTTCTTCTATAAGAGATGCTGATAGAGTTGTAGGCATACTTGAAGCTAATGAGAAAAGAAACATTAAACTTATAATCAACAGAATAAACCCACTTTTAGTAAAAAATGGCGATATGCTCAGTAAAGATGATGTTTTACAAATTCTTAGCATACCGCTTATCGGTCTTGTACCTGAAGACAAAAATATTATAAGCTATACAAATATGGGTGAGCCATCAGTATTACATAAAGATAGCCCATCAGGAAAAGCTTACTTTAATATTGTACGAAGAATTTTGGGTGATAACGTTGAATTCAATGAAATCAAAGAGGAAAAAAAGGGTTTTTTGCAAACAATTATTGGTTTTTTTAAGGAATGAAAATGAGATTGTTGGATTTTTTTACTAAAAGACGAGAATCTGCAAATGTTGCTAAAGACAGATTGCAAATAATACTTGCGCACGAAAGACAGCTCAATAGCGCACCTTTTGTAGAAGATTTAAGAAAAGATTTAATCTCTGTTATATCAAAATATGTTAATATTGATCCAACACGTATAGATGTTAAGTTAGAGCGCGATAATCATCTTGAAATATTGGAAATCAATATACCATTGCGCTAGACATTTACAAAAATTCTTTTACAAAAGCTATTGCTTCGTCTTTTGTTTTAATTTTTTGCAAAAATACATTTTTTCTAAGCAACCTAATAACTACAGATAATTTTTTATTTTCTATGCCAAGCTTAAGTATCTCATCTGATTTTAAAATTTGTGGAATTTTTAAAAAATTCAAATATCTTTGAAAATAAAAACAAGTCATGTCTTTTAAAAAATCTATAAATACTTCTCTATTTACCATTTTTATTTTGCCTTTTGCCAAAGTGTCTGCTAAAGCAAAAACAAGAAGATCCACACCATTAATGCCAAATTTATCAAAAAAATCATATAGCAGCTCGTCAGTTAAAGTATTATTTTTCCAGTTTAAAAAAAGCCTAGCAGGTTCAATATGATTTAAAATCAAAAAAATTGTAATTTTGACAATTTTCTTTTGAAAATTGTACTGTTTGGCGTATTTTTTAAAAATTTCTGCACTATAAATTTCGTGATTTTTAAATGAAATTTCGCCGTTGTCTATCTGCTTTACAAAAGGTTTTGCACAATCATGAAATAAAGCCGCTAATTTTAGTGCAATTATAATTTGTTTTCTATTACTTTTGTAATAATCAAAATAATACTCAAAACATTCTTCACCAACAATTCTTTTCATTCTCAAAATTGACCATTCAACAAAATTATAAACGTTTAAAGAATGTGATTTCACATCAAACAAATGACTTGAGCTTTGCATGCATCCATTTTCATATGCTAATTCTTCAAAAAGTTCATCGAGTAAACCAATTTTATCCATTAGCAATAAATAATTAAATGTATCATTTATAAGAAAAAACTTTTCCAGTTCCTGGGTTATTCTGTCATTTGCTATATTATGAATAAGATAAATACAACTTTTAGCTTTTTCTAAAGTGTTTTTTTCTATATCAAACTTTAGTTGTGCAGCTATGCGAAATAACCTAATTAACCTTATTGGATCGTCTTTAAATACATCAGCGCTTATACATTTAACTACACGATTTTTAATATCCCCAATACCTTTTGTTGGATCGATTATTGATTTCGTATCTAAATCAAAAGCAATTGCATTAATTGTAAAATCGCGCCTTTTTAGTTCTGAATCAAGATCATTAAAATCAAATTCTAATAAATCAACTATACAATCATTAAAAACATATCTAAAAACCCTAATTTTTTTTTCAAATAAAATATATTTTGTGTTTGTTACTTGCGAAAATTCTGCAGCTATCTTATCTATTTTACTAGATACTAAAAAGTCAAAATCAATAGGCCTTTTATTTAACAAAATATCTCTTACGGCACCACCCACTAAATAAAGTTTAACATTATATCTATCACATATTATTTTTAAAGATTTTAAAATTTGATAAGATTCAATATCAAAATTCATAAAGTTATATTTAATATATACTCGAATTTATCAAAAATAAAGTCAGGAGTAATTTTTTTTAAAATTGATTCGTTTTTATAGCCAAAACTAACCCACCCCATTTTTAGATTTGATGCTCTTGCAGCAAAGTAATCATTTTCGCTATCACCCACAAAAAGTGAACTATGTGGATTTATTTTATATTTTTTAATTAAATTTAGAATAGGTTGTGGGTCTGGTTTTTTATTTTCAAAGCTGTCTCCACCTATTATTTCTTCAAAAAAATTTTCTATTTCTAACTCATTTAATAATTTTTTGGAAAATTTTTCTAATTTATTGCTCACAACAAATAATTTATACTGTTTTGTTAATAGCTGAAGTGTAGGTTTAACGTTATTATAAAGGTAACTATTATCACAAATATGCTCGTAATAGTATGATAAAAATATTTTTAAAAACTGTTCGTAATAATCAGTTGCATTTATAGAAACTAAATAATCATTAATTAGCCTATATATTCCATTTCCTACCAATGACAATATATATTCTTTATCTAAAATTTCTAATTTAAGTTTTAAAGCAGTGGAAACCACTGCTTTTTCCAAATCTTTTTTTGAGTCTACAAGGGTTCCATCTAAGTCAAAAAATATAGCACTATCCATTAAATTTCTTGAAAACTAAAACAGCATTTGCACCACCAAAGCCAAAAGAATTTGACATAACAGCATTAACTTTCTTTTCAATAGATTTATTTGGCACATAAAATAAATCACATTCAGGATCCTGATGCTCTAAGTTTATTGTTGGTGGTATAATCGAATTTTCAATTGTCATAACACTAAAAACAGCCTCAACTCCACCTGCTGCCCCAAGTAAGTGACCTGTCATTGATTTTGTAGAACTTACAGCTAATTTATATGCATGATCTTTAAACACACTTTTGATACTTAACGTTTCAATTTTGTCGTTGAAATATGTTGATGTGCCATGAGCATTAATGTAATCAATATCTTCTGGGTTTAGTCCTGCATCATTTAAAGCCATTTGCATAGCAAAAATGGCACCCTTGCCTTCTGGATCTGGCGCAGTTATATGGTAACCATCATCACTCATACCAAACCCAACAAGTTCGGCAATAATGTTAGCATTGCGCCTTTTAGCAAATTCATATTCTTCTAAAATCAAGATACCTGCCCCTTCTCCAACAATGAAGCCATCTCTATCTTTATCAAACGGACGTGACGCTTTTTGAGGCTCATCATTCCTGGTAGAAAGTGCTTTCATATTCTGAAAACCTGCTATAGCAAGTGGCGTAATTGTAGATTCACAACCACCAGCCACCATAACGTCAGCATCACCGTACATTATATTTCTTGCTGCAAAACCTATTGCGTGCGTAGCTGATGCACAGGCTGTAACTGTTGCATAATTTGGGCCTTTAAAACCGTACTTTATAGCAATGTTGCCCCCTGCCATATTTATAACAGCAGTAGGTATAAAAAAAGGAGATACGCCTTTGTAACCTCTTTCTAACAAAGCATGATCGTATTTTTCTATTGTTCCAAGACCACCAATACCAGAACCTACACTAACACCGCACCTAAATAAATTATATTTTTCCAGTTCTAAACCAGAATGCTCTATGGCTTCTTGAGCTGCAGCTAAAGCATATAAACTAAATAAATCATACTTTTTAACTTCTTTTTTTTCTACATATTTTTCTGGCTCAAAACCTTTTACTTCAGCAGCTATTTGAACTTCAAAATTAGAAGCATCAAATCTAGTAATTTTATCAATTCCACTTATACCGTTTATTGCATTCTTATAGCTTTCTTTAGCAGACAGACCTATGGGCGATACCATCCCATAGCCTGTTACAACAACTCTTTTTTTCATAATGTTTTATTTGTTGATATGACTTTCTACATAATTTATTGCATCTTGAACAGTTAAAATTTTTTCGGCGTCTGAATCGGGAATTTCTATGCCAAATTTCTCTTCCATAGCCATAACTAGCTCAACAGTATCCAAAGAGTCCGCTCCCAGATCTTCAATAAACTTTGCTTCTGGTTTAATTTCTTCTTCTTCTACCCCAAGTTGTTCTTTAATAATTTCTTTTACCTGATCTGCAATAGATGACATCTATTTATTCCTCCTTGTACAATTATTTTTTATATAGTAAGTCCACCGCTTACGTTTATTACTTCACCTGTAATGTAACTTGACTCTTCGCTAAGTAAAAACGCAACTACATTAGCTATATCCTCGCCACTGCCAAGTCTTTTTAAAGAAATTTTATCTGTTAAAAGCTTTTTTTGTATTATATTAAGGCTCTCAGTCATGTCTGTTTCAATAAATCCAGGGGCAACTGCATTAACTCGGATATTTCTTGAACCAAGCTCCTTTGCTAAACTTTTTGTAAAACCTATTATCCCAGCCTTTGAAGCAGCGTAATTTGATTGACCTGCATTACCAAAAATACCTATAATCGAGCTAATATTTACTATCACGCCAAATTTTTGTTTTATCATGTATTTTGCAGCAATTTTGGAGCAATTAAACACACCGTATAAGTTTGTTTTTATTACTCGATCAAATTCTTCTTCTTTCATTTTAATTATCAGATTATCTGAAACGATACCCGCATTGTTTACGAGATAATCAATTGTCTTATACTTATCAACAACTTCCGCAAATGCAGCTTCAACTTCTGCGAAATTTGAAACGTCAAATTTCTTAATTTCACATTTACCCTGTTCTTTTTTTATAGTTTCGCTTAATTTCATAGCTTGTTCTTCGCTTGCATTGTAATTTATAATTACATTTAAACCTTTTTTTGCAAGCTCTACAGCAATAGCTGCTCCTATACCTTTTGAAGCTCCACTAATAATAGCTACACTGCCTTTGTAACCCATACACTTTCCTTAAATGTATTATAGCTTTTTAAATCAAAAATTCCACTAATATTTACATTTTTTATATTTCTTTTCAACATTGCAGATAAAACATCCTTTGGACCGCATTCAACGATTAATTCTATAGGATAACTCAAAGCTTTATTTACATTATCAATCCATCTTACAGGTTTTGCTATTTGATCAAGTAATGAATGTTTTATTTCATCGGGAAATTTAATGATATTTGAATTAACATTTTCTATAATAATTTTGCTAGCAGGATTTATCTTTATGCTATCAAGTATTTTTTGCATTTTTTCTACAACTGGCTCCATTAATTTACAATGAAATGGTGCTGATACATCAAGCATAATTGTTTTGCCTAAATTGTTTTCTTTTATAATTGACTGGAGTTTCTCAACACCTTTTTTATAACCAGAAACTATAATCTGCGTTGGGGCATTGTAATTTGCAATGTCACAGTAATAATCACTTTCTTTAGAAATTTCTTTACATAAATCTTCAACTTCTTTTATATTGTTACCTATTACAGCCATCATCGCACCAGTACCTATGCTGACGGCCTCTTGCATATATTTGCCACGATTGTAAACAGCAAAAACAGCATCTTCAAAACTTAAAGAGCCAGCGGCAACGAGACTTGAGTATTGCCCTAAAGAGTGCCCTGCGCTTATATCAAAATCGAATCCTAATTCTGATTTTAAAAGTTCGTAAATTGCAATTGAAGCTGTTAGTATTGCCGGTTGGGCATTTTGAGTTAAAACAAGCTCAGTTGAAGGTCCATTAAACATCAAATTACTTAAATTAAAAGGTAGTGATTCATCAGCTTTTTTTACAATTTTTTTTACTATATCAAAATTGTCATACAAATCTTTTATCATCCCTACAAACTGCGAACCCTGGCCAGTGAAAATCAAAAATTTCATATTAGGCTCCAAGTGCATTCAAATTTTCCAATGTTTTTTTTGCCTGACTGATTATATCATTTATGATTTCTTTAACAGGCTTTATATCTTTTACTAAACCAGAAATCTGACCTGCCATCACACTTCCATTTTCTACATCTCCATCTACTACAGCAAGTCTAAGCTTCCCAGAACCTAATTTTTCAATTTCTTCAATGGATGCTTCTTGTTTTTCTAATTTTTCGAACTCTCTTGCAAGTTTATTTCTAATAATTCTAACAGGATGACCCGTAGATAATCCAGTTACAACTGTATCTCGATCTTTTGCTTTAATTATAGCCTGTTTGTAATTATCTGATGCCTGGCACTCAATTGAAGCAATAAATCTTGTACCAATTTGGACACCTTTTGCACCCAAAGATAAAGCAGCCAAAAATCCTCTACCATCTGCTATGCCTCCAGCTGCTATAACAGGAATTTTCACAGCGTCTACTACTTGAGGTACAAGTGCCATAGTTGTAAGCTCGCCAATGTGTCCGCCAGATTCCATACCTTCTGCTACAACTGCTACTGCACCAATAGACTCCATACGTTTTGCTAAAGCTACAGCCCCAACTACTGGTATAACTTTAATATTGGCTTCTGCAAAAGCTTGCATGTACTTACCAGGATTTCCAGCACCAGTCGTAACAACTTTTACTTTATGCTTTATCACCAATCTAACAATTTCTTCAACATACGGCGATAACAACATTATATTTACGCCAAATGGCTTATCTGTCATTTCTTTTGCAAGTAAAATCTGGCTCTCTAACCACTGTGGCGTTGCATGACCTGCTGCTATTATACCAAGTGCACCCGCTTGACTTACACTTGAAGCTAATTTTGCATCTGAAACCCAGGCCATGCCACCTTGAAATATAGGATACTCTATGCCAAGTATATCACAAATTTCTGTTTTAAACACCTGTTGCCTCCTACCAAACAATCACGCAAGCACCCCATGTTAAACTTGCGCCAAAACTATTAAGTAAAATTTTATCATTCTTTTTAATTTTTCCCTGATTATAAGCTAAATCTAAAGCCAATGGTATAGAAGCCGCAGCAGTATTTCCATGAATGTCAAGTGCAATTTGTACTTTCTCCATAGGTAGATGTATTCTTTTTGCAACACCTTCTATAATTCTAATATTTGCTTGGTGACTAACCATTAAATCTATATCATTATAACTTAAATTGCATTTGTTTATAGCTTCTTCTGATACAGCTGCGATACTTTGCACTGCCATTTTAAATGTCTGATTGCCAAGCATTTTTATATAAATGTCATGATTATCTACAGCCTCTTTTGAACAAGGTGATAAACTGCCACCTGCTGGTATCTGCATAAGATCCGTGTAATCTCCGTCTGAGTGTAATACAATATTTAAAATACCACTATCATCATCGCTTGGCTGTAACAATACAGCAGCTGCTCCATCTCCAAAAATTACACACGTACTTCTATCTGTCCAGTCTACAAACTTACTCAATACTTCAGCACCAATTATAAGTACATTTTTTGCAACACCAGATCGTATATAAGAATCACCTACGCTTAATGCATACAAAAAACCGCTACATGCAGCATTTATATCAAAACAAAAAGCATTTTTCGCCTTAAGTTGTGATTGCACAAATAAAGCCGTAGCAGGTAAGATTTTATCCGGAGTTACTGTAGCGACTATTATTACATCGATTTCTTCTGGACTAATAACACCTTCTATGGTTTTTTTAGCTGCCATATAGGCTAGATAGCTTGTAGGTTTATCTGAAATATGACGCTCTTTAATTCCCGTTCGTTGCACAATCCATTCATTTGATGTATCAACTATTTTTTCAAGATCAAAATTTGTTAAAACTTTATCTGGCAAATAAGAACCAATAGAAACAATTTTAGATCGCATTTTCCACACCTCTTTGAATATACTTTAGCGCTGAGCATTTTTCAATAGCTTCTTCAATTTTTGTATTTATATCAAGGCTTGCAAACTTTGCAGCTTTTAAAATGGCATTTTTTATGGCATAAGCTTTACTTCTGCCATGGCTTACAATACAAGCACCATTTACACCTAATAAAGGTGCACCCCCAAATTCTGCATAATCAGTTTTCTTTTTTAACATTCTAAATGCTGGTTTTGATAATAAATAGCCAATTTTATACACCAAACTTTTAGAAATTTGTGCTTTTAAAAATTCTCCAATTATACTAGGTACAGATTCAGATGTTTTTAAAATAATATTGCCTACAAAGCCATCACATACAGCTACATCTACTTTATCTGAAAATATTTCATTACCTTCTATATTTCCGTAAAAATTTAATGCTGATGATTTAATTAAATCATAAGATTTAATTACTAGGCTATTACCTTTGCCTGGCTCAGAACCGTTGCTAATTAAGCCTATTTTTGGTTTTTGTATGCCAAGCATATGTTTAATAAAAACAGAACCCATAATACTAAATTCAAGTAAATGAATAGGCTTACAATCAACATTTGCTCCAGCGTCTAAAAGCAAAACACTGCCATTAATAGTAGGCAATAAAGCACCTATCGCAGGTCTTGAAACACCTTTTAGTTTTCCCAAAACCATCATAGCAATAGCCATAACGGCACCAGAATTTCCTGCGCTTATGAAAGCACTAGCTTCATCATGTTTAACAAGCTCCATGCCTACATGCATTGAAGAATTTCTTTTCCTTACAGCTACGCTTGGTTTATCAAACATAGTAATGACAGTTGGAGCATCTTTTATTGTAATTCTTTGTGCTAGATTTGAGCTAAAATCTTTAGAAATAATTTCTATACTTTTTTCTATCTCATGTCTTTTACCGACCAACACTATATCTAAATTAAATTCTTTGGCAGCAAGAAATGCCCCTAAGATAATTTCTTTTGGAGCATGGTCACCACCAAAGGCATCTACGACTATCGGCTTCATTCTTCAATTTTGAGAATTTCCTCATCTTTGTAGTAGCCACAAGATGGGCATACTGTATGCGGTAACTTCACAGCACCGCATCGAGGGCACTTTGCCATAGCAGGCATAGATGCTTTTTTGTGCGTTGCTCTTTTTGCAGCTCTTGAATGACAGGATTTTCTTTTTGGTTGAGCCATTTTTATCTCCTTCTATAATATTTCTATTGAACTAAAAAAATATGGTATTTCAAAATCAGCCGATTCTTTAGAGTCAGATCCATGTACAGCGTTTTCTTCTATATTTTTTCCATACAAAGCCCTGATTGTGCCACGCTGAGCTTTAGCTGGATCCGTAGCACCCATTAAATTTCTGTAATCAGCAATCGCATTTTCTTTTTCTAAAACCATAACAATTATGTTACCGCTCGACATAAATGTCGTAAGCGAGTCATAAAACGGCCTATTCTTGTGTACAATATAAAAACCTTCAGCTTGTTTTTTGGTTAAACGAATTTTTTTCATAGCTTTAATTTCAAAGCCGTTTTCTTCAAGCATAGTTATAATTTTACCGCTATAGCCAGCTTTTACTGCATCTGGTTTAATGATTGACAGCGTTTTTTCCAGCATCTTTTTGTTCTCCTTTATTAGATTCATTATTAGAATTTAGTTTTGAATTATTTTTATAATCTGTGACATACCAACCAGACCCTTTTAGCTCAAAAGATGAATGCGAAATAAGTTTTTTTAGAGTATCATTTGCACCACATACAGGGCATTTTTTTGGAGCTTTAGAACCCATCTTTTGCATTAACTCGATTTTTTGCCCACAAGCAGAGCATTTATACTCATAAATTGGCATTTTTAACCACCTTCTCTAATTTGGTATTAAAAATTTGTTCATCTATATCTATATCAAGTGTCTTTAAAGGCGACCTTTCTCCGCTTATAATTTTAATCTTAGATTTTTTTATATTAAAATAAGAAGATATTAATGAAATTAATGCTTTATTAGCCTTACCTTCGCATGCAGGCTTTGAAACTTTAACTTTCAAATATCCTCCTTCGAAACTACAGATTGAATCTTGCTTAGCATTTGCTATAACTTTCAAATGCACAATCATAAAAAAGCCAGACTACAAACTACCATAATTTTTTTTATCAGTCAATATAGAAGCTACACATTTTTTAATAAACACCTTCTTTTTTTACCACAACAACAAATGTTTTTACTATAATAATAACATCAAGCCATAAAGACCAATTAGTTACATACCAAGTATCCATTTTGATCCGAAAATCATAACTAGTATCGTTTCTACCACTTACCTGCCACAAACCGGTAAGTCCTGGATTTACCATATAGTAAAACTTGGCATATTCTCTGTAATATTTTTCAACTTCTTCTTTCACAACAGGCCGTGGACCTACAAATGACATTTCGTTTTTGATAATATTTATTATCTGCGGCAACTCATCAAGTGAAGTTTTTCTTAAAAAATTACCTACTTTAGTTATTCTAGGATCATTTTTTAACTTAAAAAACTGATTCCACTCACGTCTTAATTCTTCGTTGTTTTCAAGTAAAACCTTTAGGCGTTCTTGTGCATCTTCGTACATACTTCTAAACTTATATATTTTAATAATTTTCCCATTTTTACCAATGCGCTCATGTTTAAAAAAAATAGGGCCTTTTGATGTAGATTTTATAGCTATACTTATAAAAATTAACGCTACTAAAAATAATGGAAATATAATAACTACCAATACAAGATCGAAAACTCTTTTAAGGATTTTGTTTGCAATAGATTCTAAATTATTTTTTGTATGAATAAATAGAAGTTTCTGAGAAAAATTAAAATTAACTTTTGTATTAAAAATAGATAATCCATCGAAACTTGGTATCACTATTACATTTTTAAAGATTGTTTGAAGGCTTGTTAAATCAACCTTTGCATTGCATGCAGATATTATAAAAATAGTATCAATGCAGTTAGATTTAATTTCCGAAGAAAGTTCAATAAAAGATCTAATAACTTTTTTATCATTAATGTATTTTGTATTTGATTTTTGATCAAAAAAAGCTACGACATTATAGCCTAAATAATGTTGGCTATCTAACGATTTTTGAAATGATAATGCTTGAGAACAAGTACCGCAGATTATTACATTTTTTTGCCAGAGTTTGATTTTAAATAGAAAAAATTTTGATAATGCATGAAAAAAAGAAAATATAACTAAACCATACAACCAGAATAAAAATATCAAAAGTCTTGAAAATAATAAACTGGATTTAGTTATTGAAACTAGTGAAAGTATGATAATTACAATAATTGTTATTGAGTTAAATATTTTCTTAACATCCTCCCAAATATCATAACGTTTTGTGTAAATACCCTCATAATAAAACAAGAAAAATACAACAAAAAAAACAAAAAAATACTCATAGTAATAAGAAAACGGTTTTTTATATTGAACAATATTGAATACATTTAAAAAAATTCTTGTTTGGTGAGCTAAATATAAGCTTACTATAAAAGCAATAAAATCAAAAAAAGCTATTATTAAGATTGAAATATATTCTTTAGTTTTATTTTTCATAGTAATTTTGCAAAAAATCAATTAAAGCATTTTGCCAATCTCTAATTTCAACATTTAAATTCCTGCAAAAAAGTTCGTTTGACATAGCACTAAAAAATGGCCTATTTGCTTTAAGATTAAATATTGACCTGTCTACTGGATACAAAAATTTATTAATACCAAGCAAAGAAAGTGTTAGCTTTGCCCACTCAAATCTCGAACAAAAACCACTGTTAACCAAATGATAAACACCGCTTAAACCTTTATTTATTGCAATTAAACTATAATAAGCAATATCATAAGCACTTGTTGGAACAGAAAATTCATTATATGCAATTTTTAGATATTCATTGTTTTTACACCAACCCATAAGTTTTGATATAAAGTTGTTTTTTGAGTTACCATAAACCCAGCTGGTGCGCAAAATTAAGCATTCACTTTGAGACTGCAATAAAAATTTCTCTCCTAAAAGTTTGGATTTTCCATACTCATTTAGCGGGTTTGGACTATCATTTTCACAATACAAACCACACTTTGAACCATCAAACACATAATCAGTACTAAAATGAACAAAAAAACTGCCAAATTTTTTAGATAAATCTGTCATATGAGCTACTGAAAAAGCATTTACTTTAAAGCCTTCAAAATAATTTACCTCGCACTCATCCACTAAATTGTATGCAGAAGCATTTATAACAATTTTAGGCCTGAAGGTTTCAAATGCACTTTTTAGCTGAATATAATCTGTTACATCGCACTGTTTTCTGTTTAAAGCGATAAATTTTTTATTTTCTTTTTCGAGTTGAAATTGAAAGGCTTTTGCAAGCTGGCCATTGCCACCAAAAACCAATATCATTTGTATGCCTCAAACTCTAAAAAATTTTTAAGAAGCATATCTTTTTGTGATACGATAGGTTTTTGCACTTTCCAATCAATATTAAGCGTTTTGTCATTAAAAATCACACCATCTTCGCAGTCTGGACAATACTCATTTGAAGCTTTGTAATGGACAATTGCAGCATCACTTAACACAACAAAACCATGCAAAAAGCCTTCTGGCACATACAAAATATGCTGGTTGCTATCATTTAGCTCAAAAGATAGCCACTTACCAAATGTGTTTGAGTTTAGCCTCACATCAACTACAACATCCAGTATCTCGCCTTTGATGCATCTTACAAGCTTTGATTGTGGTTTTGGCTTTCTTTGCAAATGCAAACCTCTCACAACTCCTTTTTTTGAAAAAGAAAAATTATCTTGAAAGAAATCTTCACTAATGCCTGCTTCTAAAAACTGGCTTTTTTTATAAGTTTCTAAAAAAAAACCTCTCTCATCAAAAAATACTTTAGGTTTTATAAGCAAAACACCTTCTATATTTGCTTTTTCAAACTCAAATGGCATAAAACCTCCATTTTAAGCGATTTTGTAAGCAAAAAACTTTAATACATCTTTAAGTAAAAACTGAGGAAGCAACTCAAATCTACCTGATTTAGCAATAAAACTAAATTGATCAGTAATATAGTTTAAACCTTCTTTTGTAGTTTTACCAAAGGTTTGCATAATCCAATTTTGTGATTTATAAAACTTACCTACAGCCAGGTAACGCTCAAATTCTTCCTTTAAGCTATAATTATGGGAGTGATAGACACAAGCTTTGTTATCATAATACACAGCCCATCCTGCAAGCAAAACTTTTGCAGCCATATATACATCTTCACCAAAATCCAATTTTGGAAAACCGCCTAGACTTTGCACTACATCCTTTTTATATGCTGAAAACGAGTTAGAGTTAAATGCTAATTTTACACCATACACATCTTTTTTATCAAAAGTCTTTTTTATAGAGTAATTTGGATAATTAAAGTATCTTAAATGTTTAGAAAAAGCATCTGCATTTTTATGAGGCAATTGTCTACCATAGACAATAGCTACATCTTTTTGATCAAAATTTCTAATTAGCTTTGCAATTGAGTCTTTACACAAAATAGCATCCTGAGTTAAAAATACAACTATATTAAATTTTGCCATATCAAGGGCTAAATTTCTAGTTAAACCATGATTAAAATTTGCTCTTTTAATTACATAAACTCTATCTGTAAAAGCATTTGCAATTTTTTGCGTATTATCATCCGATGAACTATCTATTATAATAATATCTTTAACATCTTCCTGTCTTAATCTTAAAAGAACAGCAGCTATTGTTTTTTGCGCGTTTAATGTAGGAATTACAACAGATACATTCATATGAGTTCTTATAGCCTATTAACAGTAATTTTTCAAGCATTATTTTAAAATCTATACAAAGCAATTGCACTTGACACAATTGAAATAGTATAATACAATCCAAAAAAAAAGCGGAGGTTTGTATGGCAAAAGTTACAGTAGATCAGTCAACATGCATTGGTTGCGAAGTATGTGTTGATACAGCACCTGATGTATTTGAAATGGTTGATGGAAAAGCTCAGGTAAAAAATCCTGATGGCGCTCCTATTGATGTTATCAAAGAAGCAGCTGAAGCATGTCCAACTGAATCTATCAAAGTAGAAGAGTAAATAAAAAAGGGGAGGTTTTCCCCTTTTTTATTGAATAAACGGATTATTTGATAGTTCGTGTTTTATGGTTGTCTTTGGACCGTGGCCTGGGTAGACAACACATTCATCGTCTAAAGTAAGTATTTTTTTAAGTGATTTCATTAGTTGGTTATAATTTCCAGTTGGTAGGTCGTATCTGCCTATCGATTCATAAAACAATGTATCGCCACTAAAGAGCACATGGTTATCTTTGTTAAACAAACAAATTGAGCCAATAGTATGTCCAGGTGTTTCAATTACAATAAGTTTAATATTGTTAAGTTCAATTTCATCGTTTTCTTTAAGCAAAATATCGGCTTTTGGCGACTTTTTGGCATCGATCATAAATAAATGGGCATCAAGATAGGCATCTTCTAAATATTTTGCATCATTTATACCAATTGCAATGGGTATATTAAAAGCAATCTTTATATCCAGGTTAGCACCTGTATGATCAAAATGGTAATGAGTATTAACTATTAATTTTGGCTGCAAATTTTTTTCTTCTATAATTTTTATTATTTTCTTTGCATCGCTACCTGGATCAATTATTATGGCTTGCTTATTATCGTGCACTATATAACAGTTTGTTTCCAATACACCAACGACTAAAGTTTCGATTTCCATATTTTTAAATTATAACCAGCAAACAGTTGAAATTCAAATGTTAATTTTATATACTTTGCTTAATTAACAAGTTGGAGGCCTAATGCATTTAGACAAGCTTTTTGATAAAGCTCTGGAAAAAAATATAGACTTTAACAATGCAATGGATATTTTAAAAACACCACAAAATGCTATGCTGGATCTGTTTAGCGTTTCAAACAAATTAAGACAATTTTTTAAAGGAAATACAATAAGTTTGTGTTCGATTGTAAATGCAAAAAGCGGTCGTTGCAGCGAAAATTGTGCTTTTTGTGCACAATCGGCTCACTTTAATACAAATATTGAATCTTACGATTTTCTACCACCAAGTACTATTGAACAAAAAGCAAAATACATTGCAAATTATCCAGTCGAGCGTTTTAGCATAGTAACAAGTGGACTTAGCTTAAATAACAAACAGGATTTTGAAAACCTAAAAATTTCTATCAATAAGATTTCTAAATTAGCTTTGATACCTGGTGTATCTATAGGCTTGCAAACAAAAAATCAGCTTCTTGAGTTAAAAAAAGCTGGACTTTTGGAGTTTCATCACAACTTAGAAACCTCAAGGGAATTTTTTCCAAAAATCTGCACAACGCACAGCTACGATGATGATGTAAATACTGTAAAAGTTGCAAAACAGCTAGGTTTTTATGTTTGCAGCGGCGGTATATTTGGTATAGGCGAATCTTTAGAAGATAGAATTAGTCTTGCTTTTGAGCTTAAAAATTTAGATGTTGATTCTATACCCGTAAATTTTTTGATTAGTATTAAAGGTACACCACTTGAAAACCAAAAACCTCTTGAACCATTTGAAGCGTTAAAAATTATATCCATGTTCAGATTTATAATGCCAGACAAAGACATAAGAGTATGTGGTGGTAGAGAACATGTTTTAAAACAACTTCATGCGCTAGTTTTTTTTGCTGGAGCAAATGGAATAATGGTAAGTGATTATTTAACACAAAAAGGTCGCAGTATTCAAGATGATTTAGATATGATTAAGAATTTAGGCTTAAATGTAAATCCTCAACGCTTTTAATCTCAATATCAACTTCCGGGAGTGATTTCAAAAAAATTTTACCATAAGATTTTTTTAACAACCTGTTATCTGCAATAATAATAAAGCCAGTATCTTTTTTTGTTCTAATCAATCTGCCAAACCCCTGTTTGAATTTTAAAATTGCTTTTTGAAGAGAATAATCTATAAATGCATTTTTACCTTTTTGTGCAAAGTTAGCGTACTTTGCTTTTTCAATCGGGTGTGTGGGTACTTCGAAAGGTAGTTTTGTAATAATTACGCAAGATAGGTTATCTCCTTTTATATCAATTCCTTCCCAGAAACTATTTACACCAAAAAGTATAGTTTTGCTTTTAAAAAATACTTTTTGCATATTGTAGTTATCCATAAAACCTTGTTTTAAAACATTATAACCAAAATCATTGAGTAAGGTATTTGTTTTATTGTAGACTTCATTTAAAGTTTTATATGATGTAAAAAGCACTAAAATTCCTTTATTAAAGTTTGATGCAACACTCAAAACCAACTTTGCAATATCTTCTTCATAATTGTTACTTTGTGGGTTATTTATATTGTTTATTACAAAAAGTCTGGCTTGTTTTTTATAGTCAAACTCCGTTTTAAATGTTTTTTCAAATGCATCTTCTATACCCAGAATGTTTTTTATAAAACTAAAATCACCATTAATAGAAAGTGTAGCAGAAGTAAAAATTATACTTTCAACTTTTGGATATAAATTTTTTCTTAGCAAATCAGCAAAATTTAAGTTTGTGATATTGAATAACACTACGTCTTTAAATCTTTCAAGCCAGTAAACACATGATAGAGCATCTTGATTTGCAAAAGATTTAAGTATTTTGAGATTGAAATTTAATTTATCAATAATAGCTTTAAAATCAACACTAAGCTCAATGTCAATTTTGTCTTTAAAATTTACAAAATCAAATACAAGCTGTTCTTGTAATTTTAAGATATTCAGTAAATATGTCTTTGCAAACTCTTCGTCATAGTTTACGCTAAAATCAATCAAATTAGAAAGTTTTAATAATTCTTCTTTGATACCATCCATTGTCTTTGTAGCATTATTTATTAGCTCAAATAGTCTTAATTTACCCATAATATTAAAAAAATTTTTAATTGCATTTAGCTGGTCATAAAAATTAAATGATAATGTCGCAAAGCTTGTTAGATTTTTTTCAATATTATGGGCTTCATCAAAAATAATCACATCAATTGTATCAAATACTTCTCCTATCTCAAACAAATCACTAAAAACAAGGTGATGATTTGTGATAACGATATCAGCATCTTTTAGTCTTGATCTTGCATTGAAGAAAAAACAATTCCGAAATTGCGGACAAAAACGTCCCATACAAGAATCTTTATCAGATTTTATTTGTTCAAATAAACCTTCTTCAAGCAAGTCGAATTCATCTTTTGTACCATTTTTTAAACCTGATAAAAACGATTTAGGGTCATCTATATTGCTAAATATACTCGCTGCATATGCATAAAATTTTCTCTTGCAAGCATAATTTTGTCTACCAAGAGCTATTTCAAATACAATATCGTCAAAAATCTCTCTAATTACAGGTATATCTTTCAGGATAAGCTGTTTTTGAAGGTTAATAGTACTCGTTGCAATAATTGTTTTTTTCTTAAATTTTTTTGCAAATAAACTTGCTGCAACAAGATAAGCAAAACTTTTGCCAGTACCTGTTGGTGCTTCAATTAAAGCTATTTGTCCGTTTAGCATCAAATTATATATATCTTTTGACATTTCTATCTGAGATTGTCTTTTCTCGTAATTATCAACTTTCTGGCGTAGAATTTCAAAAATTTCGTCTATACACATAAAGCTAATCTAAATTAAAATAATTCTTATGTCAATAGTTAAACTTGAAAGTAGGCAAAAAAATGCTAATATAACAAGGGGGTGAAATATGTCACATTTAATTTTAATAAGACACGGTCAATCAATTTGGAACGATAAAAATTTATTTACCGGGTGGGTAGACATTCCTCTTAGCCAAAAGGGCATTTTTGAGGCATTAAATGCAGGCGAAAAGCTCTCAAAATTTAACATCGATATCGTATATACTTCAAAATTAGCAAGGGCTATACAAACAGCACTAATTTTACTATCAAAACTTGACACGCAAAAAACACCCGTTATTATTCACACAAAAGGAAAGATGAAAAAATGGTCAAACTATGCAAGCAGTATCGAAATAATACCAATTATACAAAAAAAAGAATTAAATGAGCGATATTATGGCACACTACAGGGTTTAAACAAAAAAGAAGTAGGTTTAAAATATGGCGAACAACAGTTAAAACTCTGGCGCAGGAGCTTTGATGTAGCACCACCTGGTGGAGAATCGCTAAAAGACAATCTGAAACGCACACTACCTTTTTTCAAACAAAAAGTTGTCGAACAACTGGAAGATGGTAAGGATGTTTTAATTGTAGCTCATGGAAATAGCTTGAGAGCTATTACAAAATACATAGAAAATTTGGATGAAAACCAAATTATTAAAGTTGAAATACCAACGGGCACACCTATTGTTTATAATTACGAAAACAAAATATTTAAAGACAAGGTTATTTTATGATTAATAAACTAAAAGAATCCTTAAAAATCAACAAAATAGAGCTACTGGAAGTTCAAAGTTTTGTTTTTTTGGCTGAAATGGGACTTGATATTTCAAAAGATTACGACTGCCTAGGCAACATTGGCTTTGTGAAAGCTCTTAGTGTATCAGCAGAAAGTGCTCAAGCTATAATAGACATTGATAAAAAAGAAAAATTAGAAAAAATAATGACTGTTCAAACACTCTATATTCTATTTAGCTTTAACGATATAAAAGAAAACCTCATCGAAGCTTATAATCTTGCAAAGCAAAAAAAGCCAAGTGCATATTTTATTTTTGTTTCACAGGAAAGCAAAACAGCCGATATAGAAAAAACACTTGTAAGTGGTGTACAAGGACCAAAAAAAGTAATTTTTGTATGCGAAAAATAGAAGATTACTCAAGCGATATTGCAATAATAATAAAATCTAAAACCAAAAAAGGACTAATAAAAGAAGCAATATATGCATGTTTTGAATACCTATTGGGCAAAAAACCTATGTTAGGTAAAGAAAAAAAAGTTATCTTTTTTGAAATAAAAGGCAACTTAGAAGACGGTATAGTTGATGCATTGAATTTTTTTCTAAAGACATTTTATATTGAAAAATATGTCCCATATAGAATTTATGTAAAAGAAACAAAAGAAAAAAATTTTGAAATTAAAGCTTTTGCACGTTTGTTTAACGGTAATTTAATCCATTACATAAAAGCCGCAACATACCAGGACAATAAAATAGTCCAAAAAGGCGATATGTTTACTTTAAAGGTAGTTTTTGATGTTTAATATTGAAAAAGTTACAGATTACTTCTATAAAATCAAAACAAATACTGTTGATATAGAAATTTACGCAAACAAAACAATTCTAAAAAAAATAGGAGAAGATGATACTTTAAAACAGGCTCTAGATATAACAAAACTACCTGGCATAAAAAAAGTTTTACTAATGAGCGATGCACATCAAGGCTATGGTTTTCCCATAGGAAGTGTTGCTGCTTTTGATTATGAAGAAGGTATCATATCACCTGGCGGTGTTGGATATGATATAAATTGCGGTGTTAGAGCTATTAGCTTAAATGTTGATGTTGAAGAAGTGCAAAAAAACGCGGAAAGGATTCTATATGGACTATATGCACAAATTCCAAAAGGCGCTGTAAGTGATAAGGCAATCTACTATTTAAACGAAAAAAAACTCAGACAGGTAACATTTGAAGGTGCTGAATTTGCAATAAAAAATGGTTTTGGAGAAAAACTGGACCTTCAGGCAATCGAAGATAATGGTCGTATAGAAATTAACAATGATTGTCTGACAAATGATGCTGTTGAAAGAGGAAAAACAGAGCTTGGATCACTTGGTAGTGGTAATCATTTTTTAGAAATCGATAAAGTTGAAGAGATATTCGATAAAAAAATAGCCAGTGCTTTTGGTATTTATCAGAACTACCCTATCTTACTCTTACATACAGGCTCAAGGGGTCTTGGTCACCAAATTGCAATTGACTATTTAAGATTATTTAAAGAAAACGCTAACCAAAAAAAATTATCGTTTCCAAATAAAGAACTTACCAGCTTACCATTTTCTGACAAATTAGCTAAAGATTACTTTGAAGCAGCAAATCAAGCTGCAAATTATGCTTTTGCAAACAGGCAAATTTTAGGTTTTAAAGCTTTACAGATAATTTTTGAGATTTTAAAAAAGCCCATTAACTACACATTAATTTACGATATTGTTCATAATATCGCAAAAATAGAGCAACATAACATAAATGGCAAAAACCAAAAATTAATAATCCACAGAAAAGGTGCAACGCGGGCATTTTATGCAAAACACTCAGCTTTGAAAAATTCACGTTATTTTGAGATAGGTCACCCTATCCTTATACCAGGTACAATGGGAAGCAACTCTTATATTTTAGTTGCCAATGAGTCAGACCAAACTCTAAATAGTATATGCCATGGTGCAGGCAGAGTGTTGGGCAGAAGGCAAGCTATAAAAACACTAAAAAATCAAGACTTAATAGCTCAATTAAAACAAAAAGGTATACTGCTTCTTGGAGATTCAAAAAAAGGCTTGCTTGAAGAAGCACCGCTAGCCTATAAAGACATAGACGAAGTTATTGATATAACGATAAAAGCTAACATCGCAAAAAAAGTCGCAAAACTAAAACCCATTCTTGTTATTAAAGGTTAATAATAAATTTTAGTTTTATGTTTACTTTTTATTACCAATTCTTCAAACTCTTTCTGTAAATCTCCCTTATATTTTCAATCTTTACCGGCCTTGGACTACATACAAGAAGCCTTTGAACCTGCATAGCAGCCTGGGATAGTTCTTCTATGTCTTTTTCACTAAAGCCAACTGCTTCTATACCTGATGGAAAATCAATATCTTTCATTAATTCCACAACAGCTTCTTTTGCCAGATAAGCACCTTCTATATCGCTTAAACCATCTGTATTTTTGCCCATTAGCTGCGCAACCTTTTTTAGTTTAGATGCACTTGTTGGTATAATAAACTCAAGTGCAGCTTTAGCTGTAACGCATACCGATATACCATGCGGTAACTGATGGTTTCTTCCAGCTAAAGGATATGCAAGAGAATGTGGTATATGAACACCTGCGTTTCCAAATGCGCCGCCTAAGTGAGCAGCCAAAAGCATATTGCTTCTTGCTTCTAAATCGTATGGGTTATGACAGGCTCTCCTTAGATATTTGCCAATAAGCTCAATGCTTTTTTCTACAAATAGATCAGAAACAGGGTTTGCACCAATATAGACTGGTCTTTTATCTGGAGAATCTGGTCTTATTCTTGCATAATATGGAAGAGCAGTATAAGCTTCTATTGAATGCAGCAATGCATCCATACCGGTAGAAGCAGTATAGTAGCTAGGAAGTGTTACAGTTAAAACCGGGTCAAGCAAAGCTAAACTTGGCAGTAAATACTGATGGGATATGCCTACTTTAAGTTTTTCCTTTTCTAAATCAACAATAGCAACAGGCGTATTTTCGCTACCTGTGCCTGCTGTTGTTGGAATTGCAATTAAAGGCTTAAGTGGTCCTGGTATGGTTTTGCCAAGACCTGTGGGTGGTGCTACATAATCTTTGAAGTCTTACGTTGGGTATGTGGTGTAGAGGTTAAGCATTTTTGCTGTATCTATGGATGAGCCACCACCAACGCCGACAAAAGCATCATACGTATTGCCTTTTATAGATTCGAGGCCTTTCATAAAAGCAGTGTCTATTGGTTCAACCGGAGAAGAGTCAAACACATCAAAACCAATACCAGCTTTTTCCAGGCTATCTTTTATAGTATTTAGTATATCTGTATTTTTGCTAATATTTTCATCTGTAACTATAAGAACCTTTTTTGCACCCATTCTTTTTACTTCATAGCCTACTTCACTTGCAACACCTTCGCCAAACTTTACCTGAACATTTCTGACAGTAAAAACACTGTCATTAGGAGAAAAATAGGATAAATTCATTTTAACCTCCTAACTTTCGTATTTTTTACAAACAATATCATATAAACCAGCGTTTTTTAACAAACTTATTGGTGCTAAAAAAGTAGCTGACACAGTACCTGGTAATCTACCTATTTCAATAGCACCTGTAATTGTGGCTCTATTTTTTACTTCAGGTATTGATATTCCTAAAACTTTAGACGCTCTTTGCAAAGCATTATCTGTTGCTTCATTTATGTTGGCACCACTTCCAACAAAAGAAATAGGCAAAGATTCTTCAAGTTCAACCATACCCCATATAGAAGCTAGTTTTTTTGCAATATCTTTCTCCTGGCATGAAAATGGTTTTGCTAAATAAGGTAAATCTTCAATATTAGGTAAAATAATTGGTCCTTCAAGTTCGACATTTTTTAAAATCTCAACTTGAGTTACAATAATACCGGATACATCTGTTGTATGACCTGCAATTTCACCATCACCCTGCATAGCGTGCATATCACCAAAGTAAACTCCAGCGCCATCGACTTTAACAGGCGCAATTACTATAGCACCTTGCCTTACTTTATTAATATCCATATGACCGTCTGTGCGCAAAGATAATTGTTCTTTTTCTATAGCATATTCATGCGGTGAGCCTATTAAAAATTGGCCAAAATCTCCAGCATTGTGAGAATCTGGCATAGCAATAGCAGGAAGCGTGCCAAGTTGACCCATAAACGGCCTTAAGCGAGCAGTTAATCCTGCTATGTCGGATTGTGCAAAAACAACAATTGGATTTTGTATAGAATTATCAGGTATTTGCATATAATTTTTTGCATCTTTTGCAGCAATTTCTGCAGCATTTTTGTTAAGTGTTATACCTATTTTATAGTTTTCATCAAATGCTATTGTGTATCCATTTGTAAATTCAAAAGGAGCTATACTCTCGCCGCATACTTTACATTTTATGGCATCTTTACCAATCCCATCTATATAGGTTTCTGGGTATAAAGTGTTGCATTTTGGACATTTAGCTGCAACAAAAGGATCACCTATAAATCTACCTTCAATAGCTTTTTCATTTCCAGATGAAGTCACAATTGAAGTAACTTTTATTGAATGAATTTTTATCGCAACACTGTCACCTACTTTTGCACCTTCTATAAAAACAGGCTTTGTTACTTCATGACCACCTCTTATGGCTGGAGTTATCATTGGACCCCAACATCCCGGTGCAGTGTTTGCAATAATGTAACCACCATTTTGTAATGGACCAAGCATTGAAGCTTTAGGATCTAATATTCCATTTGTAAACTCATTAACAAATACAATTCTACCTGACATATAACCCTTCCTTTTACTCATAATATTCTGGTGCTAATTTTATTGTTTTAAAGAATTCAGGATCATGCCCAAACCAGATCTAAGCATCTTCTGCTTTTGCAAGCTCACCCAGGGATTGTACAGAGTATGCAGCATCTGCAAAGTTAAGTGCAAAGCCAGATGGTATGTTTTTTTCAAAATTATCTTTTAAGTAAATAGAATCACCAGTAATAATTACGTTCTTGTGCTTTTTAAGTCTAACAAGAACACTTTGATGTCCTGGAGTATGACCTGGCGTTGGAATAATAAATATTGCACCATTAAACATACTTCTGAAGCCTACAATAGGTTCCCACTTGATATTTGGATCTTTAATATCATTTTTGATATAGGCTGCATCCATTAATGGGTCAGGAAAAAATGCATACCTTAATTCGTTTAGCTGGACAATTACTTTAGCGTTTGGGAAAAACCTTGTGCTTCCTGCATGATCTAGATGAAGGTGTGTTTGTATGATATAGGAAATATCTTCTGGTTTTATACCAAGTTTGGATAGTGCTACAACTGGCTGTTCTTCTTCTTTCATAACCGGGTAGTAAACATTGATAATATCACCCCATGTACCTTGCGGATCCTTTATGCAACCTGGAGATATTCCGCTATCTATAAGTACTTTTGTGCCATCTATATCAACCATAAAATATGGCACAGGAATATCAAAAGGCTCACCAATACCCGTGTTGAATAAAAACTTTTCTTTAGTGGATTTTAAAATTCCACTACTGAATGCATACAATTTAACACTCATCTAAACCTCCTTTTAAAAAATACTTTTTAAATTAAAATATACCATAATTAACTAATTTCAATAAAAGATACAAAATTAATAACTTTATAAACAAAAATACTTGACCTTGTTATAATTTTAAAATATGATACATTAAAAAAGGGAGTTGTTATGGATTTTGTAGAACTATGTGAGCAAACCGCGCAAAAATTTTTACAATTACAAAGTAGACAAAAAGAACTAGAAAATATTTCCACAGTTATATTTAATGCCTTAAGTAATAACAATAAACTGTTGATTTTTGGCAATGGCGGCTCTGCAGCAGATGCACAACATATGGCAGCAGAACTTGTTGGCCGGTTTTTAAAAGAAAGAAAAGCCATAAGTGCAATTGCACTAACAACAGACACATCCATAATAACAAGCATTGCAAACGATTATAGTTTTGACAAAGTTTTTGAGCGTCAAATAGATGCTCTTGGTAAAAGAGGTGATATAGCCTTTGGTATATCAACAAGTGGTAACTCAAAAAATGTTTATTTAGCCATTAAAAAAGCAAACGAAATAGGTCTTACAACAATTGCGCTTTTAGGTAAAGATGGCGGTATAATAAAAGATATTGCCAAAATTAGCTTTATAGTTGATTCAAATTATACACCAACGATTCAGGAGTTGCATATCTTTATAATTCACAATATATGCAAAATCATAGAGGATTTATGGACAAAATAAAATCTTTCGAACAGATAAAAGAAATCATTGACAAACTAAAATCCTTCAATAAAAAAATTGTTTTTACAAATGGCTGTTTTGATATCATTCACGCAGGTCATGTAAATTACCTTCAAAAAGCAAAGCAGTTAGGCGATGTACTTATTGTAGGTTTAAACTCTGACAAATCCGTTAAATCAATAAAAGGTGAAAAAAGACCAATAAACAATCAAGACGATAGAGCCTGCGTTTTAAGCGCATTTTATTTTGTTGACTATGTTGTAATTTTTGATCAAGACACACCATACGAACTAATCAAGATTATTCAACCGAATGTTTTGGCAAAAGGCGCAGACTGGGAAGGTAAAAACATAGTAGGAAAAGATATTGTAGAAAAATCGAATGGCAAAATAGTATTGATTGACTATTTAGAAGGCAAATCAACAACATCGATTATAGATAAAATTCTTAAAGCATATGGATATACTGGATAAATTTTTAAATTTTTTGCAAAATAATTATCAATCTAAATACACAATAAATGCGTACTATATAGATGTTTGCCAATTTATTGATTACAAAAAAACTTATGTTATAAACGAAAATGATATAAATGCTTACGTTTTATTTTTAAACAAAAACAAAAAAAGTCCATCAACAATAAAACGAAAATTATCTGCACTCAGTGTTTTTTACGATTTTTTGAAAAAAAGCGGCATTTATAACTTTGATCTAAAGGGTTTAGTAAGACCAAAATCACCAAAACCTCTACCAAAATTTTTAGATATAGACGAAACACTTTCATTTTTAGAAAATGTAAGTTCTCTGCGAGATAAAGCGATAATTTCTCTACTTTATTCAAGCGCACTTAGAGTTTCTGAACTTGTAAATCTAAACATTGAAGACATTAATTTTTCAAACAATACAATTTTAATAACTAGAAAAGGCAATAAACAAATGAGTGTCCCAGTCAGTCCAAAAACCCTAAATATATTAAAAAAATATTTAGGTAACAGACAAAAAGGCAGCGTTTTTTTAAATAAATTTGGCAAAAGGTTAAGTCAACGCTCCATTGAAAACATAGTCAAAAAACACGCTAAAAAAACACTTTTAAAGGACATCTCGCCACACACCCTAAGGCATTCTCGCGCTACGCATCTTTTAAATAACGGTATGGATCTAAGGATCCTGCAACGTTTTTTAGGGCATTCATCTATACTTGCAACCCAAATCTATACGCATCTTTCGCTGCAGGATCTAATTAAAGCATACGATACATTCCACCCTTTAAACAAAAAAGATTAAATTATTTCTTAAAGCATAAATACCAATCTATACATTGGTAATTTTCATTAAGTCTTTGTTTTGCGCCTTCAACGGTAAGCGGTGCTCCAACAATAACTTTTTCTTCGCTAAATTCCCAGGTTTGTTTGGAACTTACCCAGTTTGCGGGTGTAGCAACTTTATCAGAATCGGTTTTTTGCAAAGCTTCAAGAAGTCTGATTATTTCTTTAATGTTTCGACCATTTGTTAAGGGATAATACAAAATAGCCCTAATAATACCTTCTGGATCAATAAAAAATACAGCTCTAACAGTAGCTGATGCACTTGCTTTTGGATGTAGCATTCCATACAGTGAGGCTACTTTGCCCATTGGGTCTCCAACAACGGCAAACTGTATTTTTTCGTTCGCTTTTTCTTCGATGTTCATTATCCAAGAAATGTGGGAATAAATTGAGTCTACAGAAAGACCTAAAATTTCGCAGTTTCTCTTTTTAAACTCCTCGTACTCTTTATTGAAAGCAATAAATTCTGTCGTGCAAACAGGTGTATAATCAGCAGGATGAGAAAAAAACACAACCCATTTTCCTTTGAAATCATCAGGAAAATTGATATAACCTTTTGTTGTTTGTGCTTGAAATTCAGGTGCTTTTTCACCTATTAACGGTAATCTTTGCTCGTCCATATAAACCTCCTTAAAATAATTATCTTTTTATTATTTTATTTATATATCTGTTTTATTTATATATCAAGTAAAATTTTACTTGATATTTTATAGAAATTAATTTTATTTAATAAAAAACTGACCAAAGCAACATCTCTTAATATATTTGGCGGTATAGCACAATGCAATAATTTGCAAAAATATGGTTCGCTACCAGTTTTATAAAATAACAAGCTTGTTTACACTATATCAGATAGAGATATTTTTAAGTTAATATAAGCATAACAGCTTCAAGCAAATGGATTAGAATATACGCTCAAATATTAGAAAGCCAATTAACTAAAAAATTTGGATTTGTATTAATTCAAAAGTTTTAATTTGTTTTAATCTGTTTTAATGAGTTTTTCTAAAAGCGCATAATTTGTTAAATCGGCTTTTATTGGTGTAATGGATACATAGTTGTTTTCCAGTGCCCAAAAATCAGTATTCTCAGAATTATTAGTTTTAATTAAATGACCGCCTATCCAAAAATAAGAGTTTTTTCTTGGATCCTGACGCTTAATAATATTTTCTTGATAGATACGAGAACCCTGTTTGGTAAATTTTATACCTTTTATTTGATCCAATGGTTTGTTTGGTACATTAACATTTAAAATTGTGTTTCCATTTAAATCTATGCTTTTAATTATTTCTATAACTTTTTGGGCATAGAAAAAAGCGCTGTCAAAATACTTTGGTTCATCATCAATCCATGCAAGACTTATAGCAAAAGATTTTATACCAAGCAATCTTGCCTCAAATGCTGCTGCAACAGTACCAGAATATATTACATCTTCACCCAAATTTGCACCATCATTTACACCAGAAATTACCAGATCAGGCAAATTATCTTTGTATAAATACCTGATTGCTATTAAAACACTATCTGCTGGGGTACCATCAATAACATGTACATTTTCCTGAACTTTCCTTAGTCTGAGAGGTCTGTGTAGAGTAAGAGAGTGACTTGAGCTGCTTCTATTTCTATCTGTAGTCACTATAAAAACTTCGTTATTTTTTGATAAATATTCCTTTAATTTACTTATACCTTCACTAAAAAAACCATCATCGTTTGTTAATAGGATTTTCATAAACAAAACCTTTGCCTAATTCCTTATAATAATAATCTGATTTAATGTCAAGAAAAATCTTGTATGTACCTAAAAATCTGGTATAATAAAGGAGTAGATGAAAAAAGTATTGCTCGTATATAAAAAATTATCAAACTATGGTGGTACAGAACGCTCCATTGTATATACAGCAAAAGAACTTATTGAAAAAGGCTACAGCGTAAAGATTTTAGCATCGCAGGTAGATAAAATAGATACATCAAATCTTGATATAAAAGTTATAAAAGTCCCCCACTGGCCAAGCTGGCTGAAACTTGCAAGCTTTGCTATTGTAAGCTATATTTACATAAAAAAAGCCCAAAAAGACAATTATATTTCATATTGCTTTGGAAACAGTATAGGTTGTGATATATTAAGAGTAAGCGGTGGAACTCATAAATGTTATGTCAAACAAGCCTATTTAAGACATACAAATAAATTGTCCTTAATGCTTGCCAAATTAAAACGAAACTTATCTGTTTATCATTGGTTGTTAATATATATTCAAAAAAAAGCTTTTACTTATAATAACACCAAGTATTTTGTTGTCCCTTCTGAATATGTTAAAAACCAATTAATACAAGGTTATAATGTTGATAGTTCAAAAATTGTTATTCAATATAATAAAATTGATTTAAAAAAATTTAATCCCGAAAACAAAAATAAAGTATTTTTAAAAACCCTAAACCTAAATCAAGACAAATTTTATTTCTTGTATGTCTCAACAAACTTCTGGCTTAAAGGTTTTTTTTACTTACTTGATGCTTTTAAGATTGCATGCAAAGATAAAGAATTTTTTGCCAGAGCACACTTAATTGCTGTTGGACAAGATAGCGTTAATAAATTTAAAGCAAAAGCCAAAAAACTATCAATTGAAAACAAAATATCATTTTTTGGAAAAAGAAATGATTTAGAAAACTTTTATAAGTCTTCTGATTGTTTTGTTTATCCAAGTTTATACGATAGTGCAGGTTTTGTAATAGAAGAAGCGCTTGCCTGCGGTCTACCAGTTATTGCAAGCAAATTTGCAGGCTACAGTGAGCTTGTAGAAAAATCTAAAGCAGGCATTGTAATAGATCCTACAAATCTTAAAGAATTTTCAAAAGTGCTATTAGATTTTTTCTACAAGAAGACTGATGAGCTTAAATTAATGTCTAGTAATGCATCTAACTTTATGGTACAATTAGACAAATTAGAAAATGAAGACATTTTTGATAGATTTGGATAAAACGTTATACAAACCTCAAACTGGTATATTTGACCATATTAACAAAAATATTAAAAAATTTATGATGCAATATCTAAATATGGAAGAAAAGTTTATAGAAAATTTAAGATCTTTTTATGTAAAAACATATGGTTCTACACTTATGGGATTAATTAAAAATTACAACATTGATCCTTATTTTTTTTTAGAGTTTGCACATAATGTAGATTTATCCTCTATTAAACCAAATAATAATTTGAAAGAAAAACTTAAAAAAATAAATGGCAAAAAAATCATCTTTACAAGTGCACCCAAAAAACATGCTTTAAATGTTTTAGAACGCCTAGAAATCCTTAGTGAATTTAATGACATATTTGATATAATAGAAGCAGACTTTATAGCAAAACCAAATAAAGAACCTTACATTAAAATTATTAAAAAATTTCCTTCTTTGTTTTATACAATGATTGATGATATGGAACAAAATTTAATTACAGCAAAAATGTTTAAATTTAAAACAGTACTGGTTAATACAAAAAAATCTGATTGTGTAGATTTATGTGTTGAAAGCTTTGAAGAAATACCTATTGAGTTTTTATAAAAAACACAAGACTTCCCTTGCAACACTTGCTGCAACAATTGAAGAAACGCCGCTTGTGTCATATTGTGGTGATAATTCAACTATATCGCAGCCAACAATATTTAAAACGCTAAGTTTTTTGAGACAATCAATTAGTTCTTTGTAAGTAACACCACCAGGCTCTGGTGTACCTGTGCCTGGGAAAATTGAAGGGTCTAATACATCTAAATCTATTGTTAGATAAACTGGCCTATCACCAATCCTTTCAACAAAATCTTGAGCTTTATCAAAATTAAACAAACATAAGTTTTCTTTTCTATATGGGAGATTTAGATCTGTGCTATTTAAACTTCTAATCCCAAGTTGGTAAACATTTTCAAAACCTACTATTTCACAAACACGCCTAATTACACTCGCATGAGACAATTTTTCTGAGCGATAAGAATCTATTAAATCACTATGAGCATCTAAGTGTACTACTGAAATATTTTGGTATTTATTTGCAAATGTTTTGATTAAAGGAAAAGTTATTAAGTGTTCTCCCCCAATAGATAAAAGCTTTTTTCTGTTTTTAATAAGCTTGTAAGAAAACTTTTCTATTATATCAAGCACAAAAGCTTTATCACCAAATGGCAAAGGCATATCACCCATATCACAAATTTTTTTTTCTCTTAAATCTTTATCAAAATATGGCGAGTAAGACTCTATACCGTAAGAATTTTCCCTTATAGCGTTTGGAGCAAACCTTGAACCAGGTCTAAAAGAGGATGTGCCATCATAAGGCACACCCACAATAACTATTTGAGCTTTTTCAAAACTTGAATTTGCACAATAATAATTCATTTCCACCACAACACAACACAGGCAAAAGCACAACCGCATTTTTCAACTGTGTGTTCGGCAGAAATACTAACAATTTTTTCTATTTCGTAACCTCTTCTATCCATTCCCCACTTTGCCATCTCAATAACTATTCTTTCTGCCTCATTTTTTGAGATATCGTAGTTTTCGTATTCCATAATAAGACCATTTTTTGTTTTGTCTTTAGGTATTGCTGCTGCAACAGCTGCAGCAATTTTTTGTCCTTTTTTATCTGACACTATCGATGCATAAGCAACGGGCACTAGTGCACCCAATGGAAGCTTGATTTCTTCTTGATACTCGCAGTTTGGTGGCAAAATTGAACTCATTTTTACAAGGTTAGTATTTCCTACACCGCTTTCAAGTAAAGCTACATCAAATGCATTTAACAAAGTCAAGCCTTCTGCGTTAGAAGAAGAAAGCTTATAAATATTTGGAACACTTGAAAAGATGTCTATCATTGCTCTACCACCAAATTACATTGAGCTTTATAAGTAAAATGTTCTAAGTCGAGGACACCTCTTAAAACCTCTTGCTCTTTTGTGTAAAGTGGTTTGAGCAAATTCTTTAGATACTCATGCGCTTTCCATGGATCTGCAGAATCCCCGCATGTAAAAAAGTCTATTGCTGCATAACCATATTCTGGCCAAGTGTGGATCGCCAGATGAGATTCGGCAATTATAACTATACCGCTTACGCCAAAAGGCTGGAAAGTTCGAAAAGATGAAGAAATAACAGTAGCGTTTGCAGCTTTTGCTGCATCGTTCAAATACTTTTCCAAAGCAACCACATCATTTAAAATGTCTTTATCACAGCTAAAGTACTCTGCTAAAATATGCCTCCCGAGTGCCTTCACCCATGTGCCCTCCTTAAAACATAAAATTTTTTACTAGCTTTTAAAATGCTAGCAGCCTTTTTTAGCATTTATTTTAAAAATTGTCAATACCTTTTTAAAAATTTGCAAAATCACTGACCCAATGCATAAACAAAATCAAGACCTGATTTGTCAAGCCTTGTAGAGTTTGTTGCATCAATTGAAACCGAATAGTAGTATTTTGCAGGGCTTGAAGATGCAGCACAAGGTGGCGCAATAGTCGTAGATGTTATAGTAACATTTACAGTGTAATAATCACTGCTTGAGTTAATCTTGCCAAAATTTATAACAAGATCTGGGTTAGAATTTAAACAATTTCCCCAATACTGTATTGGATTTTCTCTTTTTGTTCTAAAGCATGTTTGATCATTTATATTGTAAGAATTATCTGGCAAACTTGGGTTTTGCCCCCAATACAGAGCATCTATTATAACCTCTGCACCACCAATTGCTGCATCGTGCGCACTTGCGTATTGCTTGTACATGCCACTCATTTTTGTCCCAGAAATGACAAGCCACATCAATGCACTAATTAAAGTCAATGCCATAAAACTAAGCAGTATCGCTACAATTAATGCTATGCCTTTTTGGTTTTTTAAATCTTTCATTGAACTAAATTCCTCGGTACTATTGATAAATTAATTGTCTTCCATTGGTAATGCACTTGATTGCCAGACGGTGTAAAAGTGCTTAAAATACCCGTGTCGCTATCGCCAAGATTGATTGTTTTGGAATTTGTATATTCTTGGTTAAACTTTCCAGATTGTTGGAGTATAAATATTCTTATTTCTTGAGTGTTTTGAGCATCAATTTGACTACCAAGAGGGTTTTTGCTTGTATACCAATTATTGCCACTTTTAATTGCAACCTCAAAATCCTTAACACAATCCAAAAGCGGCTGTTTGTTTATTGCACCATTTGATTGGTTAATGGTAGCTCTATATAATTCATAAGTTGAAGGCTCGCAAAATTTTGGCAAATTAGTATTATCCAAAAAATAATCTACTCTATTAAAAGGCATGCGAAGTGTAGTATCTGCATCAACACCATACACAACATATGTATAATCGGATGGTGGTATATTGGCATTTGATGGAAGTGTGCTAAGCTTAAAGTAATACAAACCGTTTGATTTAGCATACAGGTCTTTATTGTGTAAAATTATTACATAATCATTGTCATCTGTGCCTTTTGTAAAATGATTGTCAGCTTCATTTTTTGGCCAGCTTAAACTATCGCTGTAACCCTGAATTTGCCAATTTGTGCCATCATAATACATTACGCTCCACTTCCTTGAAGCAGAGTTTATATTGGCTATAGTTGAACGTATAACTAAATACGAAGCATTGTTATATGTGCCAATTTGCACTGGCCAAGGCACACCTGGTTCATTATTGTAATTATTAGCTGGACTTGAGGATGCTTCGGCATAGTTGCTTGAGTCGACCCCTTTGGGTATGCTTTGCGTAAGACCATAACCTGCCATCTCGCAATCGTACCTTAGCAAATCAATACCCATTAATGTATTAATCTGGGATTTTTGCGTGCTTGAATGATAAAAGGATAACTTTAAAACTTTGACAAAAGTATAATAACCTATTGCCAAAGCCACCATAACTATAAATAGCGTAACAATAATCTCTAAAAGCGTAAATCCTTTTTTATTGTGATTCATTGTTTCCTCACTACAACAATCCTTGTTGTATGCTCTAATTTACCTTTATAATTCCAACTAAAATTTGCAATACATATGGTATTTGAAGTCTGGTCTTGTTTTGTAGTTTGTATTGTATAGCTTGGGATATACTTTGATATAGTTGAGTTTGTAATATTTATATTTGTTGGTTGAGAGTAATCATCACAAAGCGCAATATTCGATTCAATCTCATTGCGCTTTTGATCAATGATTTTTAGCACAGCATTTCTTACTTCATTTTGGCTTTCTACATTCATTGCCAGGTTTAGTGCACCTAAAAGCCCAATTAAAGCAATCAAAATTATAAATAGCGCAATTATGGCTTCTATCAAAGAAAAACCATTTTTATTGCGTGCAGCTTGTACCATCATAAACTCCTGATATTATTCTTGTAAAAGATACGCTTGTGCAGTTTGGGTTATTGCTTTCAACAGTATATACGCTTGCTGGTGTAGGATATCCAAGCGGGTAAAATATTATTGGTGAGTTGGCTGGGTTTGTAGAACAACTATACTTTAAATTTATTGGTCCTTTAATAATTTTGTTGTTTGTAGAGTCAAAAATTGTGTAGCTATTTGCAGAAAATACGACACTTACCTGGACTTTGCGTGTAAATGCGTATGTTTTTGACCAATCTAAATCTGATTCAATCTGGTTAAACTGACTTGTAATCTCAAAGCTTTTCATGTATTTATTAAAATTTGGTATAGCAATAGCAAGTACTATAGCCAAAATCGCTATAGTTACAATAACTTCAAGCAATGTAAAAGCTTTCACTTCTCCAACCACTGAATAATAATACCTTTATTTGTTCCAGCTGGGACTTGCGTTGGTTTTTTAACAGCTGGTATACCGGTATATGTGCCAATAATTCCTGTTGTATTAGAAGTATTTGCACTTGCTGAATACAAGCCTCCAGAAGATGTAGAAATAATATAGCTTTGTCCGCTTGTATTTGGTGCACCCGTTCCGCAAGATAGAGACCACACTCTTGTTTGGCCGCCATAACCACTGATGCATAAAGATTTAGAAGCATTTCCCCCACCTGATGGTATTGCTGTTGTAAATGTAACAGAGTTTGAATCTGCTGCAGGATCACTAATATCTCTTTCTCCCAATTTTGCATCAAGTGGTACGTACCATGAAAAACCTGGTACATAAGATTTTCCTATTTGATTAGATGGTGTAATTTTTGTTAAACTAACAGTACAACTTTCTGAATTTATACAGCTTGTCACATCTGCGCCAAAGATATTTTCGTTTGGACTTGTAATACCATCTGTAGCTTTAAAGTACCTGCCTGTCCCAAAATATATATATTGTCTGCTATTTTGGCACTTTGAAGTCGCAACCTGAGCGGTAACTGGCCCAATATCAATATTAAAAGTAACGGGCACGATTTTCCATTTTGTATAATCAGCATTTTCAAAAGTATTAAGTAAAAAAACCTTCCCATGCCAATTACCACTGCTGTCTTTATAGGATATACCAAATGGTATTGCTGCTGTTAAGCTATTTGAATTATCCACTATGCCTCCAGTAAATAATCTTCCACCAAAAGCATTCTTGTAAATTGAGCCGCCAAAATTTGTAATGGTTTGTTTAAGCTCTCCAGAAAACAAATCTAATATATATGCGCTCAAAGACTGATTTGATGTTCCATCATAATCGGTTGGGCCAGATAAAAACATTACAAAATACTTATTTTCTTTATCATATTCTTTTATTATAGCAGGTCCAGAATAGCTAAAACCTAAACTTGCGTCGCTAAACTCCCACAACAAACTTGGGTTTTTGGGGTCTGTAACATCAAGTGCATAGTATGAAGAATAACCTGCGCCATTTGCATCACTTGGTGGATTTACACAACCACCAAGCCTCATACCTCCAATTAGGATTGTTTTCACACCGCTTGATGTAAAAACTCTAAATACAAAAGGTTCTAAATCATTAAAATATATATGTTTGCTTGCATCATAGTTTGGATCTGCCAAGTATTTTAAATACGGCAAGGAATTTTTTGGTATAAATGCCCAAAGCTCACTGCCCACCTTGTCATTGTCATCTGTGCAGGTTATGTTTCCTTGACTATCTGTTGTAAATTTATCATCATTGCAAAGTTTTACTATCGTATCTTTTTGGTAGGTATTTATGGGCTGCCCCATAAGAAACGCATGCAGCATACCATCGTTTGCACCAGCAAATATAACATTGTAGGTTTTTGAAGCGTCGTTATAGTTAACTGCCTGCATAACAGCTGGAGACGAATATACAATATCACCAAGCTTCCAGACGCCTGTTGTACCACTTTGAGTAACGGTGCGATTTCTTGCGCCACTTATATCTGTGCCTCGTATATAGTTTATTAAATTAGTTGCTTGATTTGAGCTACCCAGATAGTCTGGCAAACTGCCAAAATAAGGACTTATTTTATTAAGATTAACACTACTAAAGTCTATTAAAGTTTTGCCATCAACTGTAGTATAAATAGTCCTTTTGTCCGGGCTTGTACTAAGCAAAACCGCGCCTGATTCAAATACCGGTGTGTTGTTGTCAAATACACTTGATGGGTTTGTGCCAAAAGTTATTGTAGGGTCTGTCGTGTCAAGCTGTTTGTTGCCATTGTCTGCTTTCAGCAAAGGCGCAGAACCAGGGCTCTGGTATAGCCACCATGCATATAGCTTTCCTACCCAAGAAAGTGTATTACCATTATCAAATGTTTTTTGGGGCCAAAATACAGATTGCAAAACAATAGAACCCTGATTGCTTGAGCTTGCAATGGCTGCAGATGAGCCAGATGAAACATTTTTTGCTATATCTTCAAATATCGCAGCAAGGCTGTTTTTTAGCTCAAGTGCATTGTTTGCACTAAAGGCTGTTGGAGGATTTGTTTGAGTTGGATCCGGGTTTGGCGTGTAGCAGTAGCTGCCGTATGCACCGTAATAGCCATAATCTGTATTTGAGCAACTATTATTGCAATTTGAACAATTAGTAGGATACGTAGCAAAATTATTTGACCCGTAAAGTGAAACATTCTTTAGTGCCTTAAAACCACAAGCACCGCTTCCTGTGCTTAAAAACATACCCACACTGTAGACTCTGTTTATCTTAAAATCTGTGTTATTTAGCGTCCTTTTAAATTTATTGTGCATATACCATGCAGGCTTTAGTGGATCACCACCTGTATTCCAATCACCATCAGACATCAAAATTACATAGTTATTGGCGCACTCTGCAGAACAAAAATCACAGTTTTCTGTTATACAGTCTTGGTTGCAGGGCTGATACATAGGATCCTTCCATGTACCCTGACCATAGCTGAAACCGTTGCCGTATGGGTAGCCTTGGCCTTTACAATCTGTATCTATATCTAGAGTGCCTTGATTAAAATAATCCAAAGCTGCTTTCATCGCTGGTCCTGTTGCCGTTGCACCACCTGGAGTTGCACCGTTTATCATTCTAATTAAATATGTATAAGGATAATTTGGATCAGTATTGCCTGAGCTATCATAACCGCCAATATATACTTTTTTTGTATCTACGTTTGACGAAAACATTTCTAAACCAATGCGAGGCTTAACATTTTTGGAATCGTTAGCTAAAGATAAAAGCAAAGAATTATTTATTCTACTAATTGGAGAAAGGATTTGTATACCATTATAAGTTGATAATAAAATACTACCGCTTATTTTATCATTTGGGTTAGGAGTTCTTGGGTCGCAGTCTGAATCTGCAGATGAGCAATGCGCTGGTGAGCCTCCAGTTAATACCCACTGCAAAAGGTCAATGCGTGTCATATAGTGGTAATTTAGACACGATCCTTTATAGCTTGTATCAGAGGAAATATAATAACTGCTCTTTGGACATGCAGCTGCTTTAGCATTATTATTTATATACCAATAAGAACCATTGTAAGAATAAACGCTATTTGGGTCAAAATAGCCCTCTTCGTTTCCTTGATAAGGACTACCAGGAGTATAATAGCTAGGAGCATAAGCAGGCCAGCTCATAGAGCCGCTTATATCCATAACAATTAATACATTTGGAGCTATAGCAGTCTGCTTACCAAGAAACGGTGGTATTGCAGCAGCACTTGGCGAGGAACAATCTGCAAAAGACACATTAGCAGAAAAAACCAAAAACGCTATTGCCAAAAACAACTTCTTTATCATCTTTTACTCTCCTGTAATTACAATAGCTTCTTCACAATCTTTTACCAAATACAAGGCAATGTTTGAGTGCTCTTTTAATTTTTTCAAAACTTCATCATTTTGTATTGAAAAAGTATGAATGCCTGTGCATCTTTTAGAGTATACATCCACTTTGATCGAGGAATCCTTCAAATTAATGCTAATTACTTTACCAATAACCATTGTATATTCTGCCGCAAACGATACATTGATATACACTAACAAAGCTATACTTATTACCAAAACAAATACTTTTTTCATACTGCAACTCCAAATTTCTTTAATTTTAAATTATATTTTATATTGGATGATTTATAAATGCAAGCAAAAAATTAAAAAATGCAATAAAAAATACATAATATTGACAAAATATTTTAGTCAAGTAAAATAAGTTTGATTGTTTTGGTAAACAAAAACTTTGGGAGTATACTTATGGATGAAACAATTAGATTCAGCATATCTTTACCTGAATCTCTTTTAAAAGAATTAGATGAAAAGATGATAAAAAAAGGTTACGCTTCAAGGTCTGAGTTTGTTAGAGATTTAATAAGAAAAGAGCTTGTAGAAGAAAAATGGTCAAGTACGAGTGAAGAAGTCTACGGCGTATTGACTATAATTTATGATCATCATAAAAAAGAATTAGCAGAAAGACTCATTGACATTCAACATGATTGGCCACTTAATATTGTATGCACGACACATATCCACATGGATCATCACAATTGCCTGGAAAATACTATTTTAAGAGGCATACCAGAATCAATTGAAGAAATTGCAATAAAAATAAGTGGACTAAACGGCGTGAAGTTTTCCAAACTCACGCGCGCAGCAAGTATTGAAAAATGATTTAAAAGTAAGGAATGCATATCTTTTTTCCTTTTTGGTTTAATATATCCATTTTAACACCGTATGTTTTGTCTATGACACAGTTATCCAATTGTTCTAAGCTGCAAAAATCAATAACATAACCATCCCTTAGAAACAGTAATTTATCAGCATAATTAAAAGCGATATTGAGGTCGTGCATAGCTACTATAACTATAAGGTTTTTTTGTACAATCAAACTTTTTAATAAACGCATGACTTCAATCTGATTCTTTAAATCAAGGTTATTTAAAGGCTCATCTATTAGTAAAATTTTTGATTCCTGCGCTAAAAGTTGTGCAATGCGAACTTTTTGTGCTTCTCCCCCGCTTATATGGTCTAGTTTTTTTAGTGATAAGTGGGCTATATTTAGCATTTTTATAATCGATTGAACAATTGCATAATCTTTTGCGCTAAATGAATTTTTAATGTGTGGTTTTCTTGACAATAAAATACTTTCAAATACACTTAAACCACTATTTCCAGAACTTTGGGCAAAATAAGAAACTATTTTTGAAATTTCTTTAAAAGACATTTTGTTTAATAATCTACCGTCAAATATTACTTCTCCAAAAGGTTTTAAAAGCCCAGATATACATTTTAGCAATGTTGTTTTTCCTGCACCATTTGGCCCTAAAAGTGCCAAAAGTTCACCTTTTTTTGCAACAAATGATACATCTTTTAAAATTTTATTGTATTTGTAAGAAAAACTCATATTTTTAACTTCTAAACTCATTTTTTACCTCTTATTATAAGATAAAAAAATGCTGGAGCACCAATAAATGAAGTTACTATACCAACAGGCAAAACAACGTTTTGTAAAACATTTTTAGCAAGTAAATCTGCCCCAACTAAAAAAATCGATCCAGTAATTGAACTTGATATTAAAAAATAATCAAGACCCATTATCCTTTTTGCAACATGAGGCGCAATTAAACCAACAAAACCAATAATGCCGACAAATGCAACAATACTTGCACTAAGCAAAGATGCAATTACCATACTGGTAAGCCTTAAATTTTCTACGTTTACACCCAAAGACTTTGCTTGATCATCACCAAAAAGCAATAACTTATAGTCTATCGAGTTTTTTAAAAAAAACAAAAAACTTAAAATATACAAAACAAAAATTACAAATATTTCATGATAACTAGCCCTTGAACAATCACCAAACATCCAAAAAATAATAGCGCTAATCTGCGTATCACTTGAAAAATACTGTAAAATTGCAAGTAACGCGCTAAAGAGCGATCCGATTGCAACACCAGATAAAATAAGTGTTTCATTTGATGCATTTTTTAACTTTGAGATAAATACTATTATAAATGTTGCAATCAAAGAACTTAAAAAAGCACTAAAACTTACAGCGTACGGATTTTTTAAAAAAGCAGAACCAAAAAAAATTGCCAAAGCTGCACCAAAGGCACTTGAAGATGAAATTCCAAGTGTAAATGGTGAAGCTAATGGATTTTTAAGAACAACTTGTAACACAGCCCCGCATAGCGCAAGTCCACCTCCTGCTAAGCTAGCAGTAAGCGCTTGGGGCAGTCTCATTTGCCAAATCACAAGCTCTGAATTTGAATTAGCCTTAAAAACAAGCGCTTTTAGACATTCGTAAACTGAAATATTGTAAGAGCCAATCATTACAGAAGCAAAAATTAATACAAAAAGAATAATTACTAAAGCCAAAAGATAAAACAATTTTATTCTTTTTTGCTTAAGGTATGTTTTTGCTATCATTAAAAATTTAACTTGCCTAAATTCCTTTTGTAAACTTTAAGCATTTTATCGTACAAAGGTTTATTAAGCAAAAATTTGTATATTTCATCAGCTATTTGCTTTATATTATAATTTTGTTTATAAACAACATTGGCTATAAAGTATGTATCAATTAAAGCATTATCTATATTTGTAGCGTAGTAATTGTATGGCCACTCAATATACACATTGCCATTTTTAAAAGCACTTAAACTTTTATAAAATTGTTGATTTTTTTTATAATCTTTTTCAACCAAGGCTAAGCCGCCCAAATCAATAAATATATACTGGGGATTTAATTTTAGAATTTCTTCTTTACTAACCATAACTGCACCTTGAGATTTTACGCTTTTGATAACATTGTCTATACCAAGTAATTCAAAAGGTAAAAAATTGCCTTGAGTGCTTTCTATGCCATGTGCGCCCTTCATGCCCAGTGCTCCAATATATGCACTGACTTTTGGTTTATTTAAAGAAATTTCTTTAATATAGTTAAATTGCTTATCCAAAAAAGATATGATCTGTTTTGCTCTGTCTTGTTTGTCGCAAGTTTGCCCTATTAACATTAATGATTTTTTAAAATCATCATTATTGAAGGTTGCAATCTGACCATAGCTTAAAACAACAACTGGTATGTGTGTTTTATCCTGTATTAATTGTGCACCATTTTTGTCTAGCAAGTATGTTACAAAAATAACATCAGGTTTTAAGCTTAATATCTTTTCTGTATTTATACTAGAATTTGGACCACCCTGGCCTATAACAGGCAATTTTAATAATTGTTGGTTTGCAATCATATATGGTGCAGTAGATTTTTTTTCTATATTTTCTATGCCAACTACATTATTAGCTAAATCCATATAACAAATAAGCCTCAATGTGCCAGGACCAATAGCCACTATTCGCGAGACTTTGTGATTAATAGAAACGTGCCTTCCCAATAAATCCACGACTTCCATCGCGTTAGCTTTATTTGCAATAATAACGAAAAAAACTACGAGAAGTATAATAAATCTTTTCATTTAAACCTCCAAAAATAAAGATTGTATTGTTTGTATACCTCTTCCAATTAAAGCCTGGTATTCTATATTTGCGCATGTAGCGCAATAGTGTTTGCCGTCTTGTTCAATAATTTTTGTTGACATAACAAGCTCAGAACAGTTATCACACTTAAGACTGTCAAAAATTGGTGCTCTTTCAATAGGTTTTATTTTTACAGGTTTTATATCAAATATACTATTATCAATCTCTAACATTTTATAGCCTGTTTCTTCCCATAAAGCAGACATTTCCTTTATTTCCTCTTGGTTGGCGTTTCTTTGCTTAACAACTTTGTCAAAAAGCTTAAGTCCTCTTTTTGGAAAGTAACCTTTAACTTTATCGGAATCCATGTATAACCTTAAGCCTTCAAAATTGCTTCTTCTAACTATTGATAGAGAATTTTTACCAGTATCTAAGTAAATGAGGCTATTGTTTCCTATTGTGCATCCTGTTGCAATCTGAACACCATCAAGAAAACAGTTATTACACTCAACAATCGCAAGCAAATTTTCATTAATTGTATCTTCCGTGCTTGCACGTTTTATATTTAACTTTGATAAAAGCAACAGAGATGCTTTGACACCAAGCGCTACATAAGGGCAAATATGGCCGTGAAATTTTTTTGCATAATCCAGCCATTCTTTTTTGTAATTCATTAAAGCCCCCTAAAATGTTAAGCTTGCAGTTAAACTCGCATTAAACGGCTCGCCTGGATAAAAACTTGTATTTCCAGCAAGCGCATCATCCATTGAGTTTATAACAGCAATGTATTTTTTATTTAATATGTTGTTTAATTGGAGTGATAGTTTGAGTTCGTGCATTTTGTAGATATTTTTAAGTGTATAATTTATTTGTGCATTAAGTGTAGCATAAGATGCCACTTCTTGTGTGTGACCTGCATCTGCATACCTTGATCCTACATAAATAACAGAAGGTATAAACTGCCACTTATCATAATTTACAATAAATCCGCTTTTTATAAGCCATTTTGGCACATCAACAATTTGCTTATCCTTGCAACCAATCAAGCTACCTTGGTAGCTAATATCATTATCGTAGGTTAATCTAGTAAATGAAGGATTAAAAAAGAATGTGAGGTAATCATTAACATAAGCATTAAATGCAAGCTCAAAACCATAACCTGTAGCTTTGCCGATATTTTGTTGATAGTTTAACTTAACACGGGGGTCATAAACTGTTGTTAGTAAATCTTTTTGTTTTGAGTAAAAAAATGTTGGTAAAAGATCAAACCATGAACCTCTAATGCGTGCACCTAAATCAATATTATCTGAACGCTCAATATTGTACCCATCAAAAAGATCATTTAGCGTTATATGTGCTTTTTGAAATGCTTGCCTATTTGTATTATATAAATTAATAAGCGGCATGTAAGCATATGGTCTAATAAAGTTTCTGCCATAATTTGCATAAAGTTCAAACTCATCACTAAATTTATAAGATAGGCCTACGTTTGGCAACCATATATCGTAAAGTCTTTCCTTTCTGTCTAAGTCTGGCGCTCTAACCAAACTATATGGGGCAGTTTTGCTTGTTACATAGCCTTGTGAAGCAGAATCGTTAAATCTAAAATACTTTATACCTGCCTGGGCTTTAAATTTTTGGTCTTCAAAAGCAACCTGTAAAAATGGTGATTTTATATATGTATCACCAGTTGTTGCAAATACACCATAGCCTCTATAAGATAAATTATCACCTAAAATTGCATAATTTTGTGAATATATATCCATATTGGAAACTTCGTATTGCATACCACTTGAAACTTTAAAATGATTAACATTTAGATCAAACTGTGCAATAATGCCTTTTCTATCTATATCTCTTGTTCTTTTTTGAACAATATTTTGTGGAGAAATACCTTGCCAGATATGTGTATTTTCCTTAGAATAATACGGTTTTAGCACTACATCAAAAATATTGGTTGGTTTTATTGTTAAAATGCTAAAAAAATCAGTATTTTGAAAATCACCATGATTATACCCAAAATAGTTTATATCTTTTGAAGCAACAGATGTTTTTGAACTATTATAATCAAGGTTTGTATCGTCAATTTGAGCATAGGTCAAAGCTCTATAAAGGTTTTGTTTCACAAAATTGTAGTTAAAAAAAACTTTAGCATCAAACACATCGCCAACTGGTTGATCAAGCATAAAATTTACATTGTTCCTTGGGCCGATCTCACCAGGACCTCTCCATTTATTTGCAATGCCGTATGAGTATGACACACTAAATCTTGTATTGGTTTTATCGATATTTCCAGAATCAAACCTGAAAAAATTTTCGTACAATTCATAAGAGCCATAAGTTTGCTGCATTTTAAACTGTGTTGTTTTAAGTGGCCATAATGGTACAAGCTCAATTGCTCCACCTCTATTTCCAACGCCTACGCCTAAGCTTGCTGGCATTGCAGATTCGTAAACTTTTATTGCCTTAAAATTTTGCATATTGTAAATATAATCTCTGGGTCCCATAGGGTTTCCGCCATAATTTGGTATACCTTCTACTGTCATTGCCCCCAAATAACCACGCACACCTCTAATTCTAACATTTGTGCCTTCTGCATAAAGTCCACTTGAATCTGCATTTTCAATGCTAACATCAGGCAATATATTAATCGCATTATAAACGCTTGTTTGTGCTTGTGTTCCCCCTAAATCCATACCTTGTTTTGTTACCTCTAAACCGGAAAAAACAGTTTGTTCTGTTTGTTTGGTGGGTTCAACAATTGGTGTTGCGCTTACATTTACAGCTTCTAAATTTTTTGAATCATCGGCAAAAGCGTAGTTCGAAAGGATTGTTAAAAAAAGACACACTAACCATACTCGCTTCATCTTCCCCCTCCTAATATTATAAATTATAGTTCCGTAATATTATTTATCACAGTGGTAATTGTTTGTCAATAAAAAAATTAGTTTTTGAGGTTTTTTTCTAAAGAATAAGAAATTAAAACAACAAACATTGATATAGAGTAACTCACAAGCACATTGCTCAAATAATGCTTACATAAAAACATTCTTGATAGGCCAACAAGTATTGCCCACAAAATAAGTAAAATTCCAATTTTTTTGTTTTTTGCAAAAATGCTAAATGCTAAAGTTGCATTTAAAACAGTATGACCAGAAGGCATACTGTCGAAATCATGCCTAAATGTAAACGGATAAAAACCATAAATATTATCTTTTATATACATGATTGGCCTTGCCTGTCCAAGCATATATTTTAGTACTATAACCAAGGTATCTGCAAGAATTATTGATACACACATTATAAATACAAACTGTCTTAAAGGCTTAATCCAAAAAGATAAAAAAACGATCAAAGAAACAGTTAAAAAAACCCACTCAAAAGACCCAATTTCGCTGATTTTGTCAAAAAAAGGTAAAAATATTTTTTTATTGCATAAAAACACGCAAATATATCTATCAAATGCAAATATTGATACTACACCAAAAATAAGCAAAATAAAGGCTGTTATGTAGTATTTTTTCACAAAACCTCAACCAAAAAAATTAACAAACCTGCTGTAAATGATAAAAGAGAAACATACCAAAAAATTTTTCGTCTTGTAATAGCTGAAATAGATGCAACGGCTATGCTAAGCTGTATTATGATTTGTGCTATTAAAAACTTATGGTGTTTTTCAAAGTTATGATTACTTTTTTCCTGAAATTCTTTAACTTTTTCCTCAAGCTTTTGTGCATCTTGTTTTATTTGTTTCTTTTCTTGACTGTAACGCTGGGCTTGCAATTTAAACTTTTCCTTTTTTGTAAGGTCATAGGCAATTGAATACATATTTTCCCTTATTACCTTAGCTTGATAGTAACCCCAAGTATCAGAAGCCTTATTTTGCATTAAAACAGCATCGTTTTTATTTAAAATAGTTTGAGTAATATAAAGTTCAGAGTTTAATCCAACCAAAGCCGCCAAGATTGCCATAAAGGTAGTTGTAAGAGATACCCAAAATAACCATTTGTTTTTTTGACTAGCTTCTTTTAAAGCTTCTTCTATTAGTTCTTTTGATTTTTCTTCAACCGGCGATTCCATAACTTAAATATTACAAATTTTTAAAAAAGAAGTCAACCAAGACTTAAAGCAGTCTTGGTCAATTCTTTTTTAATTTTTCACAGGAAAGCATATTTTGTCTATTCAATCTCAAATGTGCTATAAAAATTAAAAAACTGATAATTAAAAACTCTACAATTGAAGCATTTAGCGTTCCAAGCTCCAAGCCGTGCATATTAACAGGTTTTGTTAACAAGTCGCCAAAAGTTGCCCCAAATGGCCTTGTAAAAACAAAAGCAACCCAAAACAGTACAACCGGGCTTACCTTGCTAAAATAATGCAAACTCAAAACAATCAAAATAACAGCACTTGTTACTAATGTGCCGCCTAAATAGCTCAAACGTAAACTATCTGATAGAAAATCTCCGAATGCTGTCCCCAAGCTATTTGAAAAAAGCACTGCTACCCAAAAAAATACTTCTTTTCTAAAGTCAGTCATTGGGTAAATACTTAAGTCTCTGTATTTTTTATACCACAAAAATAATGTTGCAAACAATGCGCTTGACAAAATTAAACTACCCAAAGGATAACCTAAATGAAGTGTCCTATCTAAAAGATCGGATATTTCTGTACCTACAGTGGTTGTGCCAATAATTGCTAGCCAAAAATACAATGGTACATACTTTTTAGAGCTTAGCTGCGCAAAAAGTGTAATTGCCAAAAAACTCATTGTAATAACAAGCGTTAAGCTATAGCCCAAACTGAGCGTCATTGACAAGAAATCCCCAAACGTTTCACCAAGCGTTGTTGCAACAATTTTTGTAAGCCAAAAAATCACACCTACTTGAGCTACTTTGTTTAAAAGTTCAGGTTCTTTTAGATCTTGCATATACACCTCCTTAATTTTTTTCAAAGAGGATTTTATTTATTAAACATTAATGTATGATTAACGTTTTGGCTCAATAGAGTCTTTTAATTCTTTTAATGCATTTTTTAGAGAACAAATACCACAAGAATGGCACAAAAAAACCGGTTTATTTGTTTTTTTTGAAAACTTAGCCACTTGATTTTTTGCTGGATGAGAAACTTTGTTTGTAAACACAATAAGCGCATCAACTTCACCAATTTTTGATGAAAAATCTGTAACGCGCTTTGTAAAAACTTTGAGCTTTATACCCATTTTGTTTGCAACTTTAATATAATCATCTTCTAACCTATCCATGCCTCCGACAACTAACACACACATCATACACCTCCAGAAATTATATTATTCTAATTTTATTATATTTATCTAACATTGTCAATAAAAATTTTCAAACTAAAATACTTGAAAATTGGCTCATATTTGTTATACTAACAAAAGATCGGAGGAGTGGCCGAGTGGTTTAAGGCGGCGGTCTTGAAAACCGTTGAAGGTGCAAGCCTTCCGTGGGTTCGAATCCTACCTCCTCCGCCATTTTTTTATTTGGAGAGGTGGCCGAGTTGGCCTAAGGCGCTCGCCTGCTAAGCGAGTGTAGGGGCAAAACCTCTACCGCGGGTTCGAATCCCGCCCTCTCCGCCAGTTTTTATGCAAATTCAAATTGTTTATTCCAAACGAAAAACTATAAGCCTTATTATTTCAAATGATGGTAACTTGCAAATAAGAGCTCCTTTTGGCACAAAAAGAAGTACCATAGACAATATTGTACAAGACAAAAAATGCTGGATTGAAAGAAAAATAAGCGAAATTAAACAAATTGCTTTACCAGCAAAAAAAACTTATAATAACGGCGAAAATTTTTACTATCTGGGTAAAATTTATGAACTTAAAATAGTAAAAGCCGATAAAAACAGTGTTTCTTTGCTGGATGGAATACTTTTATTATCTATAAAAAAACAATCAAATCCCAGGTTAGTCTTAATTAATTGGTACAAAACACAAGCGCTAAGTTTTATAAAAACTCGTTTAAATTACTATTCAAACTTACTTAATTGCACATTTAAAAGTATAACTATTACAAGCGCAAAAAAAAGACTGGGCTCTTGCGATTTTAACGGTAATTTAAGGTTTAGCTTTTATAATATTTTGCTTGATCAAGCTTATATTGATTATGTCGTTATTCATGAGCTTTGCCACTTGTTTTACCTAAATCACTCAAAAAATTTCTGGCAAAAAGTAGAAAGTATCCTGCCCGACTTTAAACAAAAAAGATTGTGGATTAGAAAAAACTTTTATATAATAGCAAACAGCTTATGATAACAAAAACAATAGTAAATGAAAATCCTGTAATTTATAGTTCTTTTCCTACTATGACAACCTATAAAGATTATTTAGTAATTTTTTTTAGGCAGGGTTTGGTTGATAAAAGTAATCCACACGGCTTTCATGGTAAGGTAAAATGTATCAAAATTAAACTAACTGACTTGAAAAAACTTTTTGATCAAAACTGTTCACTTAATATCCAAGAAGAACTCGTTTTTGAAAGCCAAAATGAGTTAGATGCAATCGTATCAAAATTAAGCGATAATTTATATACGCTTGGCACAAGAATATTTGTTAAAAATAAGATAAATAATGTATTTTTATCTGTATCTAACGATTGTAATTTTAAAGAAAGAATCCAAATAAACATTAAAGATGTTAATTTAGCTGCATTGTATGGCAAAGCAATAAGTTTTGATTCATACTATATATTTAGTGCCTATGGTAGTTTAAAAAACGAAAACTTTACTAGGCCTTTGTTTATTGCAACAAGTGATTTTTATCATTTTGAATTGTTTAGTTATTTACAAAGCTCAAAAGATTTAATGCTAAATGAAACTTCTGTGGTTAAAATTGACAGTAACTACATTGCATTTTCTCGCAAAGATACATATCCAGACTACGCGATATACTTAAGCAGCAGTAAAAATTTATCAAATTGGGATACTCCAAAAAAATTAATTGATTTTGCCCTAGCCCCTATGGCAATCAATATAGATGGCAAAATTTTTGTAAGTTTTAGGGATAATCAAAATAATACAAACAAAATCAGCATCATTAATACAAAAACCTTAGAAAAAAAAGTAATTGATACATACAAAGGTAGTCTTTTTGATGGGGGTTACACAGATTTAGCTTTTATTGATGAGAATATATACATAATATACTATACAAATAACATAGCACCATTTATAAAAATGGTTAAACTCGAACCCTTTTAGATGCTTTTTTTGGTCACGCTTTCCAAAATAGGATAAACACGGTTTCGACCGTTTTCTTTCGCTAAATAAAGGTTTTTATCAGCTATTTTTACAAGTGTATCTATCTCCATCCCTTTAGTAAATTCAGCTACTCCTGCAGAAATTGTTATACTAAAAGATATTGTTTTGTATTTATTAAAAGTCATTATTGTTTGTGAAATTGTGGAACGTATTTTATTTGCAAGCAAACATGCACCATAAAGGTCAGTATTTGGCAGAGCAAGGCAAAATTCCTCGCCACCATATCGGCCAAATACATCTGCTCTTCTTGTCATTTTTAAAACAATCTCTGCAAGTTTTTTTAAAACAGAATCACCTATATCATGACCATAAGTATCATTAATCTTTTTAAAATAATCAATATCTAAGATTACAAAAGAAAGCGGTTTGTTTTCTCTAACACTTAGTGCTGTCAAATTTTCCAAAAAGTGAAAAAATGTGCGTCTGTTATATATACCCGTTAAATAATCCTCTTCAGATGTTTGTTTTAATTTTTTTATTAATTTGGAAATTCTGATATTTGCCCTAACTCTAGAAAAAAATTCATTAATATTGTATGGTTTATATATAAAATCATCGGCACCTAAATTTAAAATCTCAGATAGAATATCTTTTTCTTTAAATGCAGTAAGTCCAACTATTGGAATAAAGCTAAAACGCTCATCAGACTTTAAAATACTAATAAGATCATAACCCGTGTATTGAGGTAAAAAAATATCCATCAATATAACATCTATATCTATACCACTAAGTAAATACCTCATAGCTTCAACGGCATTATTTGCGCTTATTGGTTGCATGTTTTTAAGCCTAAGCTGCTGGCAAATTGTTTCATTTTGTATTGTGGAGTCTTCAATTACAAGTACACTACCTTCAGTCAATTCTTCATTGAAATAATCTAAAAGATAACGTAATAGTTGACCTTGCTTAAAAGGCTTTTTAAGAAAATCAAAAGCACCTAAATTAAAAGCTTGCTTTTCGTAGTAATCGCCTTCATTTGCCGTTAAAATCACAACAGGTAAAAAAATTAAATTTAGTTCTTCCTTTATCCTTCGAAGCAATTCAAAACCGCCCATTTGCGGCATTTCACCATCAATTATGGCAAAATCGAACCTTTGGTCTTTTAGCAAAAAATCATAAGCATATATACCGTCATCAAAAATTTCCAAATCATAGTAATCTTGCAATTCTTTCTTTATAATTGCTCTAATAGTTGAGCTATCATCGCAAATTAAAATTCTTTTTTTCACTTACTTTATGTATTTTGGGTATGAACCTAAAAATTTAACAAAAGGTACTACTTCACTTAAGTTATCAAAAGCCCTTTTTACGCTTTCAGATTCTATATGTCCATCTATATCCACATAAAATATGTAAGACCAATTTTCTTGTTTTGAAGGCCTGGATTCTATTCTTGTCAAATTTATCTGATTATCGTAGAATATTTTTAAAATAGAATAAAGCGCTCCGACTTTGTCATGTATTGAAAACATTAAAGAGGTTTTATCTTCACCGCTGGGTGATGGAATGTGTTTTCCAATAACCAAAAAACGGGTAACGTTGTTAATTTTATCTTCTATACCTTTTGCAAGTACATTTAAATCATATAAAGCACTTGCAGCCAAAGACGAAATGGCAGCAGCGGTTTTATCTTTTGCAGCAATCTTTGCAGCTTTTGCTGTAGATGTTGTTTCAAGCAACATTGCATTTGGTAAGTGTTTTTTAAGCCAACTTTTACATTGTCCAAGTGCATTTGGGTGAGAATAAACCGTTTTTATCTCACTTAAGCTATTGGCTTTGGAAAGTAAATTATGTTTAATATCAACCATAATCTCCGAAACTATTTTAACATTAGAATTAACAAACATGTCAAGCGTATAGTTAACTACGCCTTCAATAGAATTTTCTATTGGTACCACCCCAAAATCAGCTCTATCCTGCTCTACATCAAAAAATACATCTTCAATAGATTCTTCACTTTGATAGTATAAACTCGTGCCAAATTTTTCGATTGCAGCCTGATGTGTAAATGTAGCTTCAGGGCCTAAATAGCTAATTGTAAGAGGTTCTTCCATTTTAATCGAAGCACTCATTATTTCCCTAAAAATTGCTTTTAGGGAATTTTTATTCATATAGGTAAGTTTTAAGCTATCAAGCGTTTTGTATATCTGGTTTTCCCTTTCTGGAGCATAAAAAGACAAACCTTTTTCGCGTTTAATCTTACCTATTTCTTTTACAATTTCTGAACGCTTTTCTAAAAGCTCAATTATATTGTTGTCTATATTGTTAATCTGAGCTCTTAAAGTTTCTAAATCTTTATTATTCATCATTGCCTCTTACAAGAAATTTGTTGTCATAGTGCGCCACTTTTCCCATCTTTTATCAAGTAATTTCTTTGCGTTATTTCGTGTTAATTCTTTTAAATTGTCTATTATATAATTCTTTATTGAATAGGCTGCTTGCTGAGGATTTCTATGTGCACCGCCAAGAGGTTCTTGTATGATATCATCTATAACTTTTAAATTGTATAAATCTTTTGCCGTTACATGCATAGCTTTTGCAGCTTCAACTACATGGTTGCCATCTCTCCAAAGTATTGATGAGCAGCCTTCAGGTGAAATCACACCATATATTGCAAATTCAAGCATAGCTATTTTATCTCCAACGGACAATGCAAGTGCACCGCCACTTCCACCTTCACCTGTTATTATGCAGATTATAGGCACTTTTAAACCAGACATAATATACAGATTCCTTGCAATGGCTTCAGACTGGCCTCTTTCTTCTGCACCTACACCAGGGTATGCACCAGGTGTATCTACAAATGTTACAATTGGCAGGTTAAATTTTTCTGCCAGTTTCATAACTCTTTGGGATTTGCGGTAACCTTCTGGGTTTGCCATGCCAAAATTTCTGTATAAATTTTCTTTTGTATTGCGCCCTTTTTGATGACCAATTATAGCAACTTTATATTTGTCAATATATCCAAATCCTGTTACAATAGCTTTATCATCTGCAAATAATCTATCACCATGAACTTCGACAAAGTCTTTAACAATATAATTTACAAAATCAAGCGTATAAGGTCTATTTGGATGTCTTGCAATTTTTATTACTTTGTCAATAGATAAATTTTCAAATTCTTTCTTAATTATTTCATTTTTTTTGCGTTCGAGTGCTTCAATTTCTTCATGTACGTCAATCGAGCTATTTTGTGCCATTTGCCTTAAATTTTCAATTTCTTCTTCTATTTCATAAATTGGTCTTTCAAAATCATATATGAACATATTTCACCTCTTGCTAACTAAACCATCATCTTTCATCAATTTATATATAATTGAATCAAATAATGCTTTCTTTGACGCTTCAATAACATCTTCTCCTACGCCAACTGTTTCCCACCTATCTTTTTTATCCGTCGATTGTATAAGAACCCTTACACTTGCACCCGTACCTTTTTCACTCTTTAAAATTCTAACTTTATAATCAATAAGCGCTAATTCTGCAAGATTTGGGTAAAATACGATTAAAGCTTTTCTTATAGCATTGTCAAGTGCATTAACCGGACCATTGCCTAAACTTGCAGTGTGTTCTACTTTATCTTTGACTTTTACAATGACTGTAGCTTCAACAGGACTGCGCTCGCTATTGTCGCAACGCTCCCTATCAATTACGGTATAAGATAACACCTCAAAATAATCCCTAATCTCACCTCTATGTTTTCTCAAAAGCAATTCAAAAGATGCGTCTGCAGTTTCAAAATAATAACCTTCATTTTCAAGTTTTTTAATCTCAGCCAATGCGCTTTTACCTGCTTTTGAGTCTTTATCTATTGGTATACCCATATTCTGGGCTTTGTACATAATATTACTAATACCTGATAAATCCGACACCAAAACTCTCTGTGAGTTACCCAGAAGCTCTGGCACAATATGCTCATAGGTTTTGGGGTTTTTAAGTATTGCGCTTACATGAACACCACCTTTGTGGGCAAATGCACTTTCACCGACAAATGGCAAATGTTTATTGTGTGGCAAATTAAGTATTTCATCAATCTTTTTAGATACGCTTGTAAGTTTTTTCAAATTTTCGTCGCTTATGCAATCGATACCCATCTTTAGTTTTAAATTAGGAATAATGGAACACAAATTAGCGTTTCCGCAACGTTCACCATAACCATTAATTGTACCTTGAACGTGAACTATGCCATGCTTTACAGCTAAAATACTATTTGCAACACCAAGCTCGGAATCATTGTGCTGATGTATGCCAAGCGGGACATTCGGAAATCTGGCTTTAACATTCTCTATGATATCTTCAAGTTCCCATGGCAATGTACCACCATTAGTATCTGCTAGCACAATTACATCAGCTCCGCCTTCAATAGCTGATTGAAGCGTTTTTAGGGCGTACTCTGGATTGTGTTTAAAACCATCAAAAAAATGCTCTGCATCGTAAATAAACTCATCACAATGTTTTTTTAAATACTGAACAGAATCGTAGATTATTTCTAAGTTTTCATTCAATGTTATTTTTAAGGCTTCTTTAACATGCAAATCCCAGCTTTTGCCAAAAATTGTTATAACCGGTGTTTGACTTTCTACTAACTGTATAATATTTGGATCTTCTTCTACTTTAAGTTTGGCTCTTCTTGTAGAGCCAAACGATGAAATTTTAGCATGTTTTAAACGTAAGCTTTTTACCTGCCTAAAGTAATCTTCGTCTTTTGGGTTAGAACCAGGCCATCCACCTTCAATATAGTGCACACCCAAATCATCCAGTATCTCTGTTATTGTAAGCTTATCTTCTACAAGCAAACTTACATCTTCTGACTGTGTCCCATCCCTTAACGTTGTATCAAATATTTTAACTTGATCGTGCATACCCCCCTCCAAATCTTATTTGATTATTCTTTGTCTAACCCAAAAGCGCTATGTAAAGCCCTTACTGCTAACTCTAAATACTTTTCTTCTATTATACATGAAACCTTTATTTCAGATGTTGTAATCATTAAGATATTTATACCTTCTTTTGCCAATGTATCAAACATTTTGGCAGCAACACCAGGATGAGATCTCATACCTACACCTACTATAGATACTTTAGAGATATCTTTTCTAATCTCAATATCGCTTGCGCCAATCTCTTTAATGACAGGCTTTAACACATCAACGGCTTTGTCTGCTTCATTTCTTGCAACTGTAAATGAAATATCGGTAAAACCAGCTTCACTTGCGTTTTGTACAATTACATCAACATTGATATTTTTTTCTGCAATAGCTCCAAATATTCTTGCAGATATACCGGGTTTGTCTGGTACTTTAGTAATAGTAATTCTTGCCTGATTTTTATCGTGTGCAATGCCAGAAACTAATACTTTTTCCATATTTTCATCCTCCCATGTAACTAATGTGCCTGGATTATACGTATAACTTGATATAACCATAATTGGTACATTGTACTTCATCCCAAATTCAACTGACCTAATCTGCAAAACTTTAGCACCTAAACTCGCAAGCTCCATCATTTCTTCGTATGTTATCCTGTCTAATTTTCTTGCTTTTTCTACAATCCTTGGGTCTGCAGTATATACTCCATCAACATCCGTATAAATCTCACAAACATCAGCTTTTATTGCAGCAGCAATAGCAACAGCTGTTGTATCAGAACCACCCCTACCAAGCGTTGTAACATCATCTGTATCTTCTGATATACCCTGAAAACCAGCCACTATAACAACATAATCATCATCAAGCATCTTTAAAATTTTTTTTGCATCAATGCTTTTTATACGCGCTTTTGTATGAGCTGAGTCTGTTATTATCCCACACTGTCTTCCAGTTAACGCAACAGCTTTTACACCAATTTCATTTAAATGTATGGCTACAAGTGCGCTTGATATACGCTCACCACTTGAAAGTAATAAATCCATTTCACGCTCTTTTGGATTTTTTGCTAAAGCATATGCCATTTCAATAAGTTTATCTGTTTCTCCAGCCATAGCAGAAATGGTAACAACAAGCTTATGGCCTTTTTCTTTCGTCTCTTTGATGTGCTTACAAACGTTTTTAATTTTTTCTAATGTTCCAACAGAAGTACCACCGTATTTTTGAACTATAAGGCCCATTTAAACCCCCTTTTATATTAATAATTCCCTTTTGCCTTTGTCGTCTGGTTTTGACAATATTCCCATTTTCTCCATTTGTTCTACGATACGAGCAGATCTATTATAGCCAATTTTTAGCCTTCTTTGAATGTAAGAAATTGTAGGCGAACCACCCTCTTTTATGATTTTTAATGCTTCATCAAAAAGCTCGTCTTTTTCTTCATCAATCGCTTCTTCTATGCCGCTTTCTTCTTTAGCTTCGTTTATCAATTCTTCATTATAAATTGGTGTGCCTTGAGATTTTACATAATCAATAATAGACTTTAGTTCATCATCTGCGATATATGCACCATGGACACGCACAAAATGTGATGTACCAGGTTGCAAAAATAGCATATCACCTCTTCCAAGTAGCATCTCAGCCCCTTGGGAATCCAAAATTGTTCTTGAATCAATTTTGGAAGATACTTTAAAAGAAATACGTGCAGAAAAATTCGCTTTAATAAGACCTGTTAACACATCAACACTTGGCCTTTGCGTTGCGACAATTAAATGAATACCTGCAGCACGAGCCATTTGAGCAAGTCTTGCAATTGATAACTCAACTTTTTTAGATGATACCATCATTAAATCAGATAATTCATCGATAACAACAACTATATATGCAAATGGAGGATAATCGATTTGACCATTTCTTGCTTTTTCGTTAAAACCATCAATATTTCTAACGCCTGACTCACTCATAATTTTATACCTTGTTTCCATTTCTTTAACCAAAGCAGCCAATGCGCCACTTGCCTGTTTTGGATCTACAACAGGTGGCATTAATAAATGAGGTATACCATCATACATTGAAAGCTCAATCATCTTTGGATCAATAAGAACAAATTTTACCTCATCTGGCGTTGACTTGTAAAGTATACTAATTATCATTGTATTTAAGCCAACACTCTTACCTGCTCCTGTTGCCCCAGCAATCAATAAATGGGGCATCTTAGCTAAATCCGCTACAAAAGGATTACCCATTATATCTTTACCTAATGCTAATGTCAATGGAGATTTTGAGTTAATAAATAATTTAGATGACAAAATCTCTTTCATATAGACTGTTTGAATTTGTCTATTTGGTATTTCTATGCCTACAACATTTTTGCCAGGAATAGGTGCGATTATTCTAACAGCAATAGCTTTCATAGCCATTGCTAAATCATTAGAAAGATTTGCTATTTTGCTTATTTTAATCCCAGATGACGGTTTAAACTCGTATAAAGTAACAACTGGCCCTGGCCTTACTTCAACAGTTTTACCAGTGACACCAAAATTTCTTAATTTTTCTTCAAGTATTTTTACATTTTCTAAAATTTCGTTTTCTTCAACTTCTTTGTTTATGTGCACAGGATCATTTAAGAGATCAAGACTTGGCAACACATAACCATTTTTTTCTTTAGAGTCAATTTTTTCCACAGGATCATCTCTTACAATATTACGCTTTATACTAATGCTAGATTTTTTTTCTTTTAAATCAATAATCTTTTCGTCTGTGTTTTTTTCAGATGATGTTTGAGATTTTAAAGTTACATTTTCTTCTATTGCTGTCTCGTTTTTTTCCTTAATCTTTGGTTTTATATCAATTTTTTTTTTGAATTTAATCTTTTTTAGCTGACTAATAATAAAAATAAACATTTCTTTCGTGGAAAACAATAAACACAATGCAGCAATTGGTGAAAATATTACCATTATGCCTACCCTACCAAGGTAAAATTCTAAATACTTTCCTATATAATACCCACTTAAACCATATATAAAATAACCATTTTGAGTTAAGAATACCCTATTTTGATCACCAAATAACACAAACATCATAATATTTATTGATATGACAAACAAAAATACAAAAATTATGCTTCTTATAAACTTTATTGGTTTAATTAAATACGCAAAAACGCTTCCAAACAGTAAAACAGGTATTGCATATGAAAGTATCCCAAAATTTGTAAACAAAAAATTAGAAACATCAGCGCCCACATATCCAATTAAATTATGTATCTGCGTATGAGGATAAAACATATCGTGAAAATCATAAGAAATTACTGCTAAAAAAATTACAAGCAAAATAAATATATATATAGCCAAAAAAGTTTGTTTATTCAAAATCAAACCTCCATTATAATAGGCAATACCATAGGATTTCTCATAAGCTTTTTATATAAAAATTTGTTTAGAGCTTTTCTTATTTTTTTCTTTAATTCCAAAGAATCCATTCTAACATTTAAGTCACATTGATTTACTAAATTTTTAACCATACTTGTTGCTTCATTAATGAGCTTTTTAGAACGTTCTTCATAAGTTAAACCTTTTGTTATAATATCTGGACCACTAATAAGCTCACCGCTTGAGCTATCAAAAGCCAAAATAACTATAACAAAACCATCAGTTGATAGCTGCATCCTATCTCTTATTACTACATCTTCTACATCGCCAACACCTTTTCCATCAACAAAGACTCTGCCTGCCGGTACTTTTTTTGTAGCCTTCACATTATTGTTTAACTCAAATACATCACCATTGTCAAGCATAAATATATTTTCTTTATTAATTCCAACATCTATTGCAATGTCTCTGTGAGCCATGCGCATCATATATTCACCATGTATTGGTATAAAATATTTAGGCTTTACGACACCCAGTAGAATTTTTAACTCATCTTTTGAAGCATGACCTGAAACATGCACTTGACTGTTTCTATCATGATAAATTATTGCACCTTCTTTTAATAGTGTGTTTATAATTCTATATACTGCCTTTTCATTGCCAGGGATTGGTTTTGCCGATATGATGAATGTATCTGTAGGCTTTACTTTTATTTTTTGATGTTCTTTGGATGCAATTCTTGATAATCCACTCATAGGTTCACCTTGAGAACCTGTTGTAACAATAATAAGTCTGTCATCCGGGTAATCTGATAATTGCGATTCTTCAATAATACAGTTTTTAGGATCTTTTAAAAAACCTAATTCTTTAGATATGCTTGTGTTTCTGACCATACTTTTGCCCATTATACATACTTTTTTATCGGTTAAAGAAGCAACATCAATTATCTGTTGTACCCTGTGTATATTTGATGCAAATGTTACAACAATGACTCTGCCTTTTACTTCTTTAAATATATTATAAAATGCTTCGCCAACTTTTTTTTCAGACTTTGTAAAACCTTCATTTAAAGCATTGGTGCTATCGCTTAACAGCAACTTTACGCCTTTTTCTCCATAATATGCAAGGCGAGCTAGATCAATAGGCTTACCATCAACTGGCGTTTGATCAATTTTAAAATCGCCAGTATGCAAAATTATACCTGCTGAAGTTTCAATAGCAAAACCTACACCACCTATTATCGAATGCGTCATAAGAATGGGCTCAATTTTAAAATTTCCAATTTTATAAATTTTTTTTGTTTCAATCTCAACTAGATCAACATCATTAATTTTAAACTCGTCAAGTTTTTTTTGTAAAATACCCAGTGTAAATTTTGTACCATATACAGGAAGTTTTATCTTTTCAAGTAAATACGGCACAGCACCTACATGGTCTTCGTGGGCATGAGTTAAAAACAGAGCTTTAAATCTCGCAGCATTATCATAAACATAAGTAAAATCTGGTATAACCAAATCTACACCAAGCATATCCTCTTCAGGAAACATCAGTCCCGCATCAATTAAAATAGCATTTGACTTGTCTTCAATTACAGTACAGTTTAGTCCAATCTCAGATAAACCTCCAAGAGGTATAACATTTATACCCATCTTTTCTCCTTTAAATATTTAAAAAAATTATATATTTCATGAATGTCAAGCTGTCTTGGTCTTGCATTCAAGATTAAATTTTCATTTGTATTTAATTTAATAAATTTTCTTATGTTATTTCTTACGGTTTTGTTTGGCTGAGCAAAAAGTATTTTTAAAAATTCAAAAAAATCCTCTTCTATTGGAGTATTAAATAAACTAACATTATAAGGTACAAGCTCCACTACGCTTGATACAACCTTTGGTGGCGGTTTGAATGCACTAGGCTCAACATCAAAAACCTTTCTAACTTTGCAAAAAAGCTGAACAAAAATGCTAAACTTTGAATATTCTTTTGTATTTGGCTTTGCAATCATTGTTTGAGCAACTTCTTTTTGTACCATAAAAACCATTTTTTTTATAAGGTCTTTTTGTTTAATCATATTGGATATAATTTTTTTGGATACATTATAGGGTAGATTACCTACAACACAATATACTTTATTTAATTTAAACGAAGTTGCATCAGATTTTATAACATTTACATTTCTATAATTGCTAAATTTTTCTTTTAGATACTCTATCATATCGTTATCTAGTTCAATTGCATCTATATTAAATCCTTTTTTTATAAGACCTTCTGTTAAAGCACCCTTTCCTGGTCCGATTTCTAAAACCTCACACGATTCATCAATTATTAAAGATACAATACGCCAAACAACACTTTTTTCATACAAAAAATGTTGCCCTAACGATTTTTTAGCGTGCATTTAATCATACTATAGGCTTGAAGTATTGCTTCTTGCATACTTTGAAAGCTTGCTATAAATTTACCTGCTATATCAAATGCACTACCATGGTCTGGAGAGGTTCTAATAATTGGCAAGCCCAATGTTATATTCACGCTTTTATCAAAATAAAGCGCTTTCAATACGCTCAAGCCCTGATCATGATACATACTAACAAATAAATCATAAATTTTTCTATTTTGAGGTATAAATGCAGTATCCGCAGCAACAGAACCTACCACATCTATGCCTGATTCTTTTGCCTGCTGAACTGCTGGTATAATTTCTAATTCCTCCTGACTACCAAACATACCATTTTCTGAATTATGAGGGTTTAGAGAGCAAACAAGTATTTTAGGTTTTTTAACACCAAACTTTTCGATCAAATCTTTGTGGCTTATTAAAATTGTATCAAATACGCGTTCTTTTGTTACAAGATCGCTTACCTGCCTTAAACTCACATGCGTTGTAACAAGACTAACTCTAAAATTTCTATAGCCAAGCATCATTACATATTTTTTTGTATTTGTTTTTTGCGCCAAGATTTCAGTGTGTCCTGGATAATTAAAACCTGCTAAATTCATAGCTTTTTTGTTTATTGGAGCGCTTACATAGGCATCAATTTTTTGGCTTATTGCCATATCTATAGCATAATTAATAGACTCAAAAGCTAACTTACCAGACTGTTTATCAATTTGACCAATAGCTACCTCTTTTGGATTAGAACTCGTGCAATTAAATACATTTAACGCTTCTTCTTTTATATTATCCAAACGGTCAATTGCATTGATTTTAAAATCCAGCTTAAACAACCTTTTATAAAATTCAAATACATTGCTTGCACCAAAGACAACAATATTAAAATTACCTTTTTTACCATATAAAAAATATTTTATTATAATTTCAGGTGAGATACCTGAAGCATCACCCATACTTATACCAATTATTGGCTTATTTTTCATAAAATTCCTCGCTTAAAATATCATACAACAAAGCAGATTGAGATTTGTTTATTGCTTTTTCTGGTAAACCTAAAACTTTGTAGACTACCTTTTTAGAAGGAAAGTATATAGTAATAATATCATTTACCTTTACATTGCTTTGGGCTTTTGCCTTTGAATCATTTAAAAAAACAAAACCACCATCACACATCTGCTTTGCAAGCGTACGTCTTTTAACAATACGCGATTGTTTTAAAAAAAGATCAATTCTCATCAAAAGTGCTAATATCCATAGAGCTTTTTATCCCGCTTAACCAGCTCGAAAATCTCTCATTTAATTTTTCTTCAAATAATAAATTTCTAATTTTATCTTTTACGTCGTCAAATGACAAATTAACATTTTTTTTATCTAAAACTTTAATGATAAAGTAACCATTGGTAGATTCTATTATTGGACTAATCTGGCCAACCTCCATTTTTTCTATGATACCTTGTAATTGTTTATTAATATCTGCTACATCGAGTTGTTTTGGTTCACTTTTGTTTATTGAATATTTTCCTTTTACGCTATCAAAACTAGACCCAAGCTGTAATTGTCTCATTGCTTCTTCAATATCAGATTTGCTTTTTGTCTCTATTATATCTAATGTAACAGTGCTTTGATTAAATAAGTTTGGATGATTGTCGTAAAAATTTTTGATTTCTTTTTCATCAATCTGGATTGTTGGAGCAAAAATTTTTTGCATAACTTTTAGTTTATATGCATTGAATTTTGCAAATTCTTTGTAATAATCGTAACTTAAACCTTCCTGTTTTATTTTTTGCTCTAATTCATCTTTTGTTAATTTATTATTTTTTGCAACGTTTTCTATAAATTCATTTATATCCTGGTCCGTTAATACAATACCATCTTTTTTTGCTATATCTTCTATTACATAATCGTTAATAACTTGATTTAGCAGTTGTTTTTCATCTTTTGCATGGTAAAATGGTGCAAGCTCTTTTAAGTCATAAGTTGTAATGGGCCTATCGTTTACTGTGGCAACAATTTTGTCAATCACTTCGGCTCTAGCAATATTAGCCAAAAAAAACAAACCTGTAATAAAAACTAAAATTTTTTTCATAGTCTCTCCTTTTCATAGAATATCAATTTATACAATATTAATCAAGAATTTTTTTAACACATTTAAGTTATCTTTGTCAATATTTAAAAAAACCATTGTTTCGCTCAAAAATTTTCCTTTCAAAATATTTACCTGTTTTATAAGTTTATCAGTATCAATCTTAGCATCAATATAAAATTGCACTGAAACACCTTTTTTACCAAATATTAAGCTTTTTACAAAAGCCTTTTTTGCATATAGCTTTATAATACTAATTTCTATAAGTCTTAAAACTATTTTCGGTATTTTGCCATACCTATCTTCAATGTAGGTTTTTATGTCATTTAACTCTTCTTCGCTTTTAGCTTTAGAAATAAGCGTATAAATAGCTGTTTTTTCGTTATCAATATACCAATCTGGTATATACATATTATCTATAAATTTTATCTCTACTTCGCGCTCCAGATTTTCATTGGAAATTTGAGATAATGCTTCTTGTATTAATTCAACATATAAATCATGCCCAATAGCTTTTAAGTTACCGCTTTGATCTTTACCAAAGACGTTACCTGCACCTCTGATTTCCAAATCTTTTAACGCTATATTGAAGCCAACCCCTCTTTCCATATATTCTTTTAGCGTAGTAAGCCTCATAGAAGCCTGCTCACTTAGTGGTCCATCGTATAATAAATAAGCAAAAGCTTCTATATCAGAGCGCCCTACTCTACCTCTTAACTGATATAAATCACTTAAGCCAAAATTTTGCGCCTGCGATATAATAATTGTATTTACATGCTTTAGATCCAAACCGGATTCAATAATCGAAGTAGATATTAAAATAGGGAATTTTCTATTTGCAAAATCTGTTATTATCTTTTTTATCTCATTTTTAGGCAATTTTGAGTGAATAATATGTTTTTCATACTCAGGCACCAATTTATCTAAAGAATCCTTAACTTCATAAATAGTTTCAATTCTATTGTGAACAAAAAACACACTTCCGTCTCTTGAAAGCTCCCGTTCTATTGCTTCTTTAATTATTTTATCGGTTTGTTTTATTACGTAAGTTTGGATACGTTTTCTCGATAAAGGTGGAGTTTTTATAACGCTTATGCCAAAAATAGAGTTTATTGCCATATTTAATGTGCGCGGAATTGGTGTTGCAGATAGGTAGAGCATATCTACAGTCTCATACTTTTGCTTGAAGTGTTCTTTTATTTTAACACCAAAATGTTGTTCTTCATCTATAATTACAAGACCTAAATTTTTAAAATTAATATCGGCAAAATACACTGAATGTGTTGAAATCAGAATATCAATACTACCGTCTTCAAGACCACTTTTTATTTTTTCTCTATCCGATTTTTTAGTAAAACTATTTAGAAGTGCAATTTTTACAGGAAAATTTGCAAACCTATCTGTAAATGTACTATAATGTTGCATTGATAGAATTGTTGTAGGTGATATTACAATGCATTGCCTTGAATTAAAACATGCAATAGCGCAAGCTCTCATTGCTACTTCTGTTTTACCAAATGATACATCGCCGCAAATTAGTCTTTCCATAGGTGTATTAGAGCGCATGTCATTTTTTACATCTTCAATTGCTTGCAATTGGTCTTGTGTTTCTTGATATTCAAATTCTGCTTCAAATTCTTTTATTTCAATTAAATCTGTATCGTAGGGAGCGCGTGTGAGTATTTTTCTTTTTGCATAGACATTTACAAGTTCTGTAAGTATTTTCTTTATGGCTTTTTGTGCATTTTCTTTTTTTATATGCCATGATTTTGAGTTTAAAGAATCAATTTGAGCTGTTCCACTGTATTCAAATAAACAATCAGCGTTTGTTACAGGCACATAAACTTTATCTTGATTTGCATATTCAATTTCAAAAAAATCCATTAAAGCATCTTCTACTTTTAATGTTTTAATACCTCTATATATTCCTATACCATAATTTTTATGAGCAATGAGCTTATCCTTTTGAAATTGAACTAGATGCATCTTTGGAGAAAGCTCCTGGTCTTTTTGAACTGCTACGCCAAATATCTCTTCGAAACTAACAAAGGCTATTTTGCTTGTTCTAAAACCTTTTTTCAGATATCCATTGCTTAAGTAAATACCATACTCATCGTCTGTAACAATTCTAGCACCTTTTGATTGAAGTATGTTTTTTAACTTATCAACACGAAAATCACTTGCGCATGCAATTACAACCTTCATTGATCTTGAAAGTTCTATAAGAAAATCTAATTTTTGAGGGGTTGGGATATTTGATGCAAAAATGGTTTCAAATTCATTTATAAAATTCATATAATCTATTGTTTTTTCTTTGAGTATCCTCAAATCATAAATACTATCATCGGATTTTGTACGTTTGAAAGAAAGCTCGCTTGTACGCTCATCAAAGTAGCAGTATTTAGTAAGTTCTTTAACCTTTTTATAATCCAAAAGATAACCTCTTATATTTTCTCCAATAAGCGAAAAACCGTATTCATCTTCAGCAAAGTTGTATTCTTTTGCATATGTAATGCAAGCTTTATCTATTTTTGAGTGAGTTCTTTGGTTATAACAATAAAACATTCTTATATCATCAATTGTATCACCAAAAAAATCTATTCTTAAAGGTTTCTCATAAATTGGTACAAAACAATCCACCAAACTACCACGTATACAATATTGGCCTATATCTTCAACATTTGATGTAGGATCGTAATATAAATTTACCAAAAGCTCAATAAATTCTTTTCTGTTTAGGCTTTGATTTCTCTCAATTGAATTTAACAGAAAACTTTCTTCTTTTATAGTTGGCTGCATTAATGCTTCTTGGCTTGCAACTAAAAAATGATTTCTATCTTTGCTTTTAAGCTCAGCCAATGTTTTTAAACGCATTCTTATAGTTTGACTTGATGGAGCAATACTGGAGTGTGCACCAATACTGTAAGCTTCAAAAAAATTTATATATACATCTTTTTTGTAATATTCTTTAAAAAAAATTAGCGATTCATAAAAAGTTTTTGCTTCAAAATTGTCATTTAACACAATTAAAATATTTTTTTGAGAAATTGTTTGATAAGCAAGATAAGACAGTAATGCAAAATTATAATACATATGATTTTTTTAGCATTTTTATTGATAAAATTCAATTAAACTTTAGAGGCCAAAAAGGCCTCTAAATATTTAGAATATTTAGAATATACCTGCAATTTCGCTTGAAATGAGATTCTCAAGTTCTGGCGTAACTTTTTGCAAATCCATATTTGTTTGTTTTGCTTCAACAACAATTCTTGTTCTATAGGCTTGATAATTTGATTCTTTCTGGTACTGACTTGAGACTGTTGTGCCTTCTTTATTTTCCTGGATTTGTGTTGTGGAATTATTTGAATATGAGCCTTTAGTATAGTTTGAGTTGCTATTGTAAGTGCCGCTTGATTTATGAGTTATGGTTGCGCCAACAACCGGACCAGATTCACCCTGAGAATAATTTGAAGTTACAGTTTGCTTAATAACACCATTTACCCTTTCTGAAACTTGAATATCAACAACACCTAAATAAGTATCTACATGTATTGCACTGCCAATAGCCGCGCCAAGCAATGATCCAACCGCAGCACCACCGAGTGCCGCTGCACCCTGACCGTAGCCTTGTCCTATACTTGCACCAGCTAAAGCTCCGCCAAAACCACCTGCCAAAGCTCCATCAAATGTGGCAAATTTGGTTTCTTTTCCCATATATAACACATTTGCTTGTAACCAGTAGTGAGCTTTTTGTGGATCATCGATTACCTTATACCCGTTTGCTTGTAATTTCTGTATCACCATTGCTTTCAAATCCGGCATAGACACTTGCGATGTATTTCTTACTTGAACAAATACAGTTTTTTGAGCTGGACCCACAGGTGTCAAAAAAATCGTGTTGCTCATCTTGGCTTGAGTTTGCAATTTTGCATTCTCAATACCACTCATTACGGTTGCACACGATGATAGATAAAAAACCAATCCTAAAGCAAATAATACACTAAAAAAGTGTTTGTAAAAACGTTTCATAAAACCTCCAAAAAAAATTTCTACCCAACTAAATAACGATAATTTCTAAGGATATTTGACAAAATTTATTGCTTGATAAACACTTTATTTCTCCCGGAATTTTTGGCAATATACAGTGCTTCGTCCGCTTCTTTTATTAAAGACTCAATTGTTAATAAATCACTAGGTTGACTTTTTGATATGCCGATAGAAACTGTTGCTTTTATTTCAAAGTCATTAAATAAGAAAGTAAGTTTTTCTATTTCTTTTCTTATAGTTTCTGCCTTTTCGATAACATTTTCAAATTTGCAAATAAGACCCGCTACAAATTCTTCTCCACCGTATCGCAAAAAAACATCTTCTATTCTCAATAAGCTTTTTATAGTTTTAGCTATCTGATACAAAACATAATCACCCGCTTGATGTCCAAAAGTGTCATTAATTTTTTTGAAGTGATCAATATCAACCATTATTACATAAAAAGCATTACCAGAGCGCTTAGCCCTTGAGTAATCTTCGGCTAATCTTTGCATACCAAACCTTCTGTTGTATATACCGGTAAGTTCATCTAATGCAGCAATTTTTTGCATATGCTCATACGCACTCGACCTGTCAAGTGCCAAATTATATTGATAAATTAATCTTTTGAAAAAGTTTATATCATCTTGTTTCAAATATGAGTTAAAATACAGTGCTATTAGATATTTTTCGCTTTTTTTTGTTTCAATGGGTAAAAATACAACTTCTTTTGGCTTAACAGATAATGTAGCAATACTTATTTCTATGTTTGAATCTCTAAAGCTTAACAATTGACCTTTATCCAATATATTTTTAATGGACTCTTTTTGCTTATCATTAAGTTGCTCTCTAGATAAATAACTGAATATTACATTTAAATTTCCCATTCTATCAAGGTTAAAAATCTCAATACCCAAACAATTAAAATTATCAGTAACAAATTTTGCAAAATTCCTATTTAGCTCTTTTATTTCTAAAGATTCGTTGAGTTTTAAATAAAATTCATCACTTTTTTGATACTGCCAAAAAAATTGTCTAATAATGCTGATAAATAAATTGTATTTTGTACCTAAATCATATACATCCCTGTTGTCTTCAACAAAACAATCCGTACAAGATTCAACGTATTTTATCTTTCCTTCAATGTAATTTTGTATATTTGTTGAAATCGTATCAATTTTATTTTTAAGATTTGCCAATCGTTTTATGATTGTTATTTTTATTATTAAAAAACCTATTAAACCAACAATTATACCAGAAATTATGCATACTGTAAAAAATATTGTTGTATAGACTTTTTCCTTTGGCAAAGCCAAAACAAAATCACTGAAAAAAGGAAACAAAACACCAATTAAAACACCAAAACCAAGCATCAATATAGCAGATTGAATTATTGCATTATCTTTAATAGTACGCACTAAACCACCAAATAAATATTTGTGTTAGCGAATTAAACCACAATTTAATGAAAATTGCAAGAAAATTTAAAATGTAAAAAATAAAGACTGGTAATAATTTACAAATTCTATTATTTATGGTAATATCAGCTTTGAGTTGCAAAAAGGAGAAAACTTATGAGGAGTGCAAAACATATTTTTGTAATCGGAAGAAAAAATCCAGATTTAGATAGTATAGCTTCGTGTATAGGATATGCTTATCTAAAAAACAAAATATCAAATAGCAACGAATATATTGCATGTGCAAGCGGTAGTATCAATGTAGAAACACAAAAAGTTTTAAGTTACCTGGGCGCACCTCTGCCTAATTTCATAACAAATTTAAATCTAAAAGTATGTGATATAATGACGCAAAATATTATAACAGTAGAAAAAAATGCACCAATAACAGATGTATTTAAATTAATGCTAAAAAAAGATTTAAGAATAGTACCTATTGTTGATGAAGAAAATAAATTTTGTGGATCTATAGATATGCTTGATATAGCAAGAAAAAGCATATCTGCCATAATACCTGATATATTTAGAAAAATTAAGACTAAAGTTAGTTTAATAGCAAAATCGCTTGATGGTAAAATTTTAAATGACCCATTTAGTGATGAAGAATTTGTAGCAAATGTTATTTTAGGTACAATGGACGCAGATAGTTTTTTAGAAGAAATACAAAACTTTGACCCACAAAATGTTATTTTAATTGTAGCAAACAGGCATGATATTCAAAAAAAAGCTGTAGAAATAGGTGTTAAATGCCTTATTATTTCAAACAATGCGAAGCCTTCCAAGGATATTATTGATCTTGCAAAAAAAAATCAGGTAGCAATTATTCTGTCTTCTTATGGTTCATTTGCGACAGCTGGTCTTGTCGAATGGAGCGCACCAATATTTACTATAGCAGATAAAAACCCATCTACAGTACAAGAAGGTGAATTTGTAAAAGACATCAAAGAAAAGGTTTATAGCTCTAAAAATCGTGCAATCATTGTTTTAAATCCTTTTGGCAATATACTTGGCATTATAACAAGAACTGATATTATAAAATATTCAAAAAGACAGGTAATACTTATTGATCATTCTGATTCGGTCAATGCCCCAGAAGGGATATTTGAAAGTGAAGTATTAGAAATAATTGATCATCACAGGTTAGGAGATATAAAAACTCCAAATCTTACACGCTATAGAATAGAACCATTTGGCGCAACAGCAACCATAATCGCAGATGAGTTTTTTAAAAATAATGTAATACCAGAAAAAAAGATTGCGTTACTTCTTGCAAGCGGTATAATTGTTAATACTTTATTCTTGCAACCAGATAAAACATGTGATTATGATCTAAAAATGCTTCAGTGGCTTTGTGAGAAAGCAAGTATTGATTACCAAACTTTTTCTTTGCAAATAAGAAATATTATTAATACTTAAGGGAGGTTTTTGGATGGATGTGGCAAAGGTAATATTGCTAATTGCTTTTGGTAGCTCTTTGGTCTCTATTATTTATGCCGTTATAAGTGCTTATTTAGTTATGTCAAAAGAAGAAGGCACGCAACGCATGAAGGATATAGCAAGAGCTATCCAAGAAGGTGCCTATGCATTTTTAGCAAGAGAGTATAAATACATAGCAATAGTTGCTATTGTGATTTTTGCTATTCTATGGGCTTTGGGTTCTGTATCAAGCCATTTTGGTCTACTCACAGCAATGGGATATTTGCTTGGAGCTTTTTTATCTGGGCTTGCAGGGTTTATCGGTATGGTGGTTTCCGTAAAAAGCAATGTTCGAACAGCAAATATTGCAAAAGAAGGGTTAAAAAAAGCTTTAAGATTATCATTTACAGGTGCTTCTGTTACAGGTTTTCTAGTTACAGGTTTTGGACTTTTGGCAATTGCAGGTTTTTATTATATATCCGTTTATTTACTTGGAAACTCTGTAGATCATACAATAAAAGCACTAATTGGACTTGCCTTTGGTACAAGCTTAATTAGCGTGTTTGCAAGACTTGGAGGTGGCATTTACACAAAAGCGGCAGATGTTGGAGCTGACCTTGTAGGTAAAGTTGAAGCAGGGATACCAGAAGACGATCCAAGAAACCCAGCAGTTATAGCTGATAATGTGGGCGACAATGTAGGTGACTGTGCTGGAATGGCAGCAGACGTGTTTGAAACATTTACAGTTACTACTGTTGCTGCGATGATTTTAGGTCACTCTTTATTTGATCCAAAAAATTTAATGGGTATAGCTGGAATGCTTCCTTTGTTAATTGTTTCTATTGCTTCTGTTTCTGGAATAATTGGTACTTTCTTTGTAAAAGTTGGAAAATCAGGAAATATTATGGGAGCATTTTATAAAGGTTTGGTTGCAACAGCCATTATTTCACTGATTGTTATATGGTTTGCTATGAATAATCTTATACCTGGCTCAATTGGACAATATCCAACAATAAATATATTTATTGCAAGTGTGCTTGGAATGATCCTAACGGGTCTTATAATGTTAATTACAGAGTATTATACATCATATAGCTTTAATCCGGTAAAATCTATAGCAAAATCATCAGTAACAGGTCATGCAACTAACATTATTCAGGGTATGTCTGTAATGTACAAAGCACCTGCACTTCCTGCAATAGTTATTGCACTTACAACTTATTTTTCATACCAGCTTGCTGGTTTATACGGTATTGGCATAGCTGCTGCTTCGATGCTTTCTCTAACAGGTATAATAATCTCCATTGACTCATACGGACCCATAACGGATAACGCTGGTGGTATAGCTGAAATGGCAGAACTGGATGAATCTGTAAGAAAAGTAACAGATCCATTAGATGCAGTTGGAAATACTACAAAAGCAGTAACCAAAGGATTTGCAATAGGTTCTGCTGCTTTGGCAGCACTTGTTTTATTTGCCGAATATACAAGGGTTTTAGCTTCATCAAATATAGGTGCTCAATTAACAAGCTTTGATTTAAGCAACCCATACGTAATAGTAGGCTTACTACTTGGTGGTTTACTACCATTTTATTTTGGCGCTATGTCAATGGAAGCTGTTGGACAAGCAGGCGGTTTGATGGTCGAAGAGGTAAGAAGGCAGTTTAGAGAAATCAAAGGTATTTTAGAAGGTAAAGCAAAACCTGATTATGCTGCATGTGTTGATATCGTAACAAAAGCATCTATTAAAAAAATGGTTGCTCCAGGACTTATACCTGTTCTTGCACCGATTATTGTCTACTTTTTATTTGGACCTGTTGCTTTAGGTGCACTCTCAATAGGGTCAATTGTAACTGGTTTCTTTTTAGCAGTATCAATGACAAGTGGTGGTGGTGCATGGGATAATGCAAAAAAATATATAGAAGACGGACAATTTGGCGGAAAAGGAAGTGAGGCACATAAAGCAGCAGTAACAGGCGATACGGTTGGAGATCCTCTTAAAGACACTGCAGGGCCTGCTATAAACCCAATGATAAAAATTATAAATATAGTTGCAATACTTATAGTGTTGGTTTTTGCTTAAAAAGGTATAAAATTATGAAAGCGACAATTATAGTTAAACCTAAAAAAGGCGTGCTTGATCCTCAAGGAAATGCAATAAAAAAAGTTGCCGAGAATTATTTTGGGGTGATTTTTGGTGAGATTAGATCTGGGAAATATTTTGAAGTAGAGATTGAACATGAAAATGCAAAAAACATAATTGAACAGCTTGCATCTAAAATACTATCAAACGAAATTATTGAGGATTATGAGATTATTTATGAAAGTAGGAATAGTTAGGTTTTTAGGGACAAATTGTGATTATGATTGCGAATTTGCAGCGCAATATATTGGTGCTAAAACACGTTTTGTTTGGCACGAAGAAACAAATTTAAAAGAGTTTGACTGTATAATATTACCTGGTGGTTTTTCTTATGGAGACTACCTAAGAGCTGGTGCGTTGGCAAAGTTTACTAAACTTGCCAGCGCACTAATTGAATTTGATAAATACGGAGGCTATATTTTGGGTATTTGCAATGGTTTTCAGATTTTATGTGAGCTGCATTTGTTAGATGGTGCCCTCATTACAAATGTTAATTTACGCTTTATACACAAGCAAGTGCATATAAAATTGATACCATCTATCTGCAAATTAACTCAAAACATAGAAAAAAAAATCTTGCAAATGCCTATCGCTCACAAAGAAGGCAATTTTTATTGCGATGAAACAACACTTAAAAAATTAAATGATGAAAATAGAATCGTATTTAAATACTGCGACAAAGATGGCAATGTGGATATAGGTTCAAACCCAAATGGAAGTCTTGAAAACATAGCTGGCATTTGTAACAAAAAAGGCAATGTTTTGGGTTTAATGCCTCACCCTGAAAGAGCTATAAGCTTTTTAGGACAGGATGGCGAGTACTTTTTTAGTTTTTTGAGGTAAAGATGTTTGAAGAAAGCAAAAGACTTTTTTTAGAAGCAAAAAAATACATCGTAGGCGGCGTTAACAGTCCGGTTAGAGCTTTCAAAAGTGTTGGAATTGACCCCATATTTATAAAAAAGGCAAAAGGTGCATATCTATATAGTGAGGATTCAAATACTTTTATTGATTATGTTTCAAGTTTTGGACCAAATATTCTTGGAAATGCAAACAATACAATTATAAATAAAGTAAAGGCCGCACTTGAAAACGGCTTTACATATGGCGCTTGCACGAAAGCAGAAATAGAACTTGCAAAAAGAATTGTTGAAGCTTTTGATTCAATTGAATTAACTCGTTTTGTTAACTCTGGCACAGAAGCTGTCATGAGTTCTATTAGACTTGCAAGGGGTTTTACACAAAGAGAAAATTGTCTTAAATTTATTGGATGCTATCATGGGCATTATGATGGCATGCTTGTTGGTGCTGGATCTGGTGCTGCTACATTTGGTGTACCAACAAGTAAAGGTGTTATAGAAGATATAGCAAAACACACGCTACTTTGCGAATATAATGATTTTGACGCTGTTAAAAAGATATTTCAAGATTATGGGCATACCATAGCATGCGTAATAGTTGAGCCAATTGCAGCAAATATGGGTGTGGTGTTGCCAAAACCTAACTTTTTAAAATTTTTAAGAGAAATCACACAACAATACGAAAGCTTGCTTATATTTGACGAAGTTATAACAGGATTTAGAGCATGTTATGGCGGTGTACAGACTTTAGAAAATATTAAGCCCGATTTAACAATTTTAGGTAAAATTATAGGAGGAGGCTTTCCCCTTGCTATGTATGGGGGAAATAGAGAAATCATGAGTTTAATAAGTCCGGAAGGACCGGTTTATCAAGCCGGTACACTATCTGGCAATCCCATCGCTGTCCAGGCAGGTATAGCTACACTTGATATGCTAAAAAACACAAACCCTTATGAACAATTAAAACTAAATACACAAATTTTAGTTTCAAGAATAATGGGACTTGCAAGAACTTACGATATACCTATGAGCGAAAACTCTTTTGCTTCCTGTTTTACATTTTTCTTTACAGAAGAAAAACCTACAAATTATACTGAAGTTGTAAAATCTAACGACCGTTTATTTAAAAACTTCTTTTTAGGAATGTTAAAACGTGGTATATATTTTGCGCCATCTCAATTTGAAGCAAATTTTCTATCAACTGCACACACCAAAAACGACATAGAGTACACAATAAATGCTGCGGAAGAAATATTTAAAGAATTACAAAATGCAAAATTTATAGTATGAAGAAAAATAAAAATAATAAAGATTTTTATAAAGGTTTATATGATGCTTCAACGATTGGTATGAGTTTTGTTTTTTCTATAATAATTGGGGGTCTTATTGGCTATTTTCTTGACAAACAATTTCCTTCCACACACCCATGGCTTTTATTGCTCTTTATTTTTTTTGGTATTGTTGCAGCTTTTAGAAATTTATATATTGGAACAAAAAAAATAAATAAAGAAAGTATAGATAAAAATGACTCAAATAAAAAGACTTGAAATTATTTTAGTAATGTTGTATTTTATATTCGCAATAATTGCATTTTTTGCAATTAATTTTTTATTTGTAGGTGTTTTGGTGGGTTCGAGCATAGCTTTGATTGATTGGTTTTTGTTAAAAAAAATGTCTTTTAGATTGGTAAAAAAAGGTAGATTTTCTTTTTTTGGGTACATTGTAAGATTATTAGTAGTTGCTTTTTTAATAATTGTAAGCTACAAGCTATTAGTATATAGTTTTATAGGTTTAATAATAGGCTTTTCTATATTGCCTATTTCAGTTTTAGTTTATTTTATCCTGTTTAGAAAAAATTTTAATAAGGAGGCCTAATGGAAGCACCTAACTTTTTGGAATTCATAGCACATGCACTTCATCTTCCAAATTTTATGGTTTTTACGTGGTTTATAATGCTTGTTATAATAGTGTTGGCTATAAGCGTTCGTTTTTCTCTAAAATTCATGCCATCAAATTTCCAAAATGTGGTTGAAGCATTTATATCTGGTATGTATAATTTTGTAGAAGATATACTTGGTCCAAAAGAAACCAAAAAACATTTTAAGCTAATAGCATCGCTTGGTATATTTATATTTTTTTCAAATATAGTAGAACTTATACCCTGGTTTGTCCCACCAACATCAAGCTGGAATACAACAATTGCACTTGCTATTTTAGTGTTTGTTTACTACCAATACCTGGGCATAAAACACAATGGCCTAAAATATATAAAGCATTTTATGGGTCCTGTGTGGTGGCTTACACCTTTAATGATACCTGTTGAGATAATCGGTCATTTTGCAAGGATTTTATCGCTATCTGTCAGGCTTTTTGGAAATATAGGTGGTGATGATTTACTTTTAGCTGTATTGTTCTTTTTGGTTCCAGCACTTGTACCAATTCCAGTTATGTTTTTAATACTATTTGCTGCTGTGTTGCAATCTTTTATATTCCCATTACTTACAACACTATACATTGCAGATGCTGTTGCAACACACCATGAGTCATAAAGTAGACAATTTTTTTATTGTGAGGAGGTTTTATGAAGGGTAAGGTCTTATTACTAACGGCGCTTTTACTACTTGCTGCAGTTCCAGCATTTGCAGTAGGCGCTCCACAAGCGGCAAGCTCACTTAAAGAGTATTACATGCTTGTAGCTATGGGTGGCGCAATCGGTCTTGGACTAGCTGCTGGGGGTGGTGGTATTGGTCAGGGCCATGCTGTTAACGGTACAGTCTTGGGTACTGCAAGAAACCCAAGTCTTTCTGGAAAGTTACTTACCGTTATGATGATTGGTCTTGCTATGATCGAGTCGCTAGTTATCTATATGCTTGTTATTGTTTTGATTATTTTCTATGCAAATCCATTTCATATTGTGTTTTAAATCTAAAACTATATTTAAAAAAAAGAGGGTCTATCTTGGCCCTCTTTTAGAGCTCATTCTTGCCCAGCTTAAGCCTTTTGTCAACATAATCTTCAACTAATTGAAAAATTATTTGCGTTTGTTTATTTTGTGCCATTGTGGAAAATATCTTTTCTAAGTATGATTCTCTAGTTATCCTTTCAAATGTGTAAATAAAATTAATATCAAAAACCCAACTTAGATGTAAAACTTTTAAATCCATTATGGTTTTTAAATCTTCATATTTGACAGGTTTTTTATTTAAAATACTTTTATAAACATTATCTGAAATAAATGCTCTATCTTCTAATTCAAGATTTACAATACTATTAGGTTTTTTGGAGACATAGTTTTGAGTAACAATACGATATATATCAATTTTATCAGCATCTCTAATAACCTTTGATAAAAAGTTTAGTTTGTAATCACTACATTTAGGTAATTGAGCTTTATTATGATTTTCTATAGCTTTTATTATTATGTTTTTTGTATAATCATTTATATTTTTAAGCAAATTGTTTTCTAATATAACTTTAATAGAAAGCTCAGCATGGTCTTTAGATATTCTATCGTTAAATGTATTAAAAAACGCATATTGCTCAAATCTTCCAATGTCATGAAACAAAGCTATTATATAAGCACTGAGCCTGCATTCATTGTTTTTTCTATAATATTGCATAATTTTTAAGGATTCTTTGCAAACATTATGCGTATGTATGCGCTTTAGTTCAAGGTTTTCTTTTTTTTCTGGATAATTTTTTATAAAATCATCAACATAATTTTCAAACCAGAGTTTGAACTTTATAATCTTCCCTATACTTAATTTTTCAAGTTCGCTCATCGAATAGGAATTATATCACAAATGTTAAATTTTAAGCTATTTATTTTTTAGCTTTTCCAAACCCAGTAAAGCTGTTGGCAACACAAATAAAACCATAAATAGTTGAGCAAATAAGCCAGAAATAATTGCAATTGCAAGTGGTTTTAGCATATCAGAACCATGTCCTAAATTAATTGCGATAGGCATTAATGATAAAATTGCAATTAAGGTAGACATAACTATTGGCCTCATTCTATTTTTTCCAGCATTTATAATAGCTCCAACATTATTTTTTGTTTCTATAAATTCTTTGTATTCGCTAATATAAAAAATTGCAGTTTCAGTGTTTATACCCACACTCATTATAAGGCCCATTATAGATGTTATATTTAATTGAGTTTTTGTTATATATAAACCTATAAAGTCCGCTGCTAAAGCCAAAAGTGACATTAATAAAATTAAAATTGCCAATGAAAATTCCTCATACATAAATAGCAACACTACAAAAACCAAAACAACAGCGCTTACAAGCACGATAAAAAGGCCTGCAAAAGCTTTCTTTTGCTGCGCGTAAAGACCACCAAACTCATAATATACACCTTTTACATTTAGTATTTGAGATTTGTTTAAATCCTGCTTAACCTGACTTACTGCCTGACCTAAGCTTGTATTGCTAATTCTTGCTGTTACTGCAATCATATTTTTTAAATTATCGTGTACAATTTCTGGTTGTCCAGACACTATCTGTAAATTTGCTATGCGCTTTAGAGGTATAAGCTTACCATCCTGAGTTCTTATAGGAAAATTTTCTATATCTGTAATGTTTTTCCTAAAATTTTGGGGTGTCCAGACCCTTACACCAATTATTCTTGGGCTTTCCAATATATATGTTGCATCAATTCCATTTAAGTATTGATTTAGTTGTTGTGTAATGTAGTTTGGATCAACACCTTCTATTGCAGCCTTTGATCGGTTAATTTCGATATTTAAAGCGTCTCCAGCCAATACAACACCACTTTTTACATCTACTACACCTGGCACTTTTGATATTATATTAGCAACTTTGGGTGCAATGGAAAGTAACTGAGAATAATTATCTGAGTAAATTTTGATTTCGATTGGAGAAGGAGTACCAACTAAATCGCCTATCATATCTTCCACAAGTTGTGCCATATCAATATTCACACCAGGCACTGTTGTTTCGATTTTATTTCGTATTTCATCAATTATTTTTTGGACAGATGGTCTTGGAAAAGGTTTTAATTTTATGAAAAAATCCCCTGTGTTTGGCTCAGTTAAACCACCCCCAAGCTGCAATCCAGTTCTTGCAGTGTAGTTTTGAACATACTTATTTGATTGTATAATATTTTCAATTTTGCTCAATGTATACTGCGTTTCATTTAAAGATGTACCAGGTTTTGTAACGTAGTCAAGTACAAATCCACCTTCATCCATAGAAGGCATAAAACCACTTCCAATATTTTTAAAACTATAAATACCACATATAACTAAAATCAAAACAAGTAAATATATAATAATAGGCTTTCTAAAAGAAAAATTTATTGCATTCTTGTATAATTTTGCCAAAAAATCAACAATTATGTTTTTCTTTTCTTTGCCTATACCACGGTTTAATAGTTTTCTTGCTATTATTGGCACCAAAATAACCGTAACTAAAAAAGAAATTATAAGGCTCATTGCCATAGTAATAGAAAGTGTCTTAAAAAATGCGCCCGTTACACCTGATAAAAATGCAAATGGTATAAATATTACAGTTGTAGAAAGTGATGAACCTAAAAGTGGTTTTAAGAAATCCTTAACAGCTAAAGGTATAACTTTTGATATATCTTCATTTTTGTGTTCTTCAACAAAACGCATAATATACTCAATCATAACTATTACATCATCAATAATTAAACCTACAGCGGCTGCAATACCACCCAATGTCATTATATTAAAACTCATTTTAAAAACATATATCAAAAGTATAGTGGTAAATAAGATCGTAGGCAAGCTGATTAAAAGTGTAACCGTGATTTTAAAGTTATTTAAAAAAACAAGAACGACAATAATAGAAAGAATAATACCTATAATAATAGCATCCCTTAAGCTATGCGTAGAAGAAACTATCAACTTGCTTTGATCATACCACTTGGCAATTTTTATACCGCTTGGCAATTTGCTTTTAAACTCATGTAATTTTTTATCTACATCATGCGCAATCTGAACTGTATTTCCTTGGGGCGATTGGATAATTTGTACAATAACAGCATTTTTACCATTGGCAACAACTTTAGTCCAATTAGGAACTATGGATTTTTTAATGGTTGCTATGTCGCTTAAACGCACAATACCATTTGAGCTAGTTTTTAAAACTGTATCTTCAATTGATTGCATATTGTGCAATTGAGATTTAGAAACCACTAAATAAAGCTTATAATAATCTTCAAGCCTGCCAACAGCACTAATAACATTTGAATTCGACAAAGATTTTATCACATCGCTCATTGTTAAATTGTAAGTGTAGAGTTTCATTGGATTAACTAACACATGGTATTCTTCTTTTTCGCCACCTTGAACCTGGACATTTGCGACACCTTTAATATTTAAAAGCAAAGGTTTAATCTCGTATAAAGCTATATCCCTTAACTCTACAAGTGAATGATTATCTGAAGTCAAACTATAAGCAATAGCTGGATAAACGGTTGGATACATCCTGATTGCATGAAATGTTGTGCCTTTTGGTAATGTTGGTAAAATTCCATTTAGAGCAGATTCAACGTTTAATAGATTAACATTCATGTTTTGTCCCCAACCAAAATCCAGTATAAATTCTGCAGAACCTCTGCTGGTTGTTGATCGAATATGCACTACATCTGGCACAGCTCTAAGCGTCTGCTCAACTTTCTTTGTAACCTCAATTGCCATTGTACTTGCAGGAATATCGCCACTATCAACAGTTACTCTTATGCGAGGGAATTCAACATTTGGAAACAAAGCAACTGGTGTTTTAAAAGTTGCAAAAATGCCGCCAAAAACAATTACTATGATTAAAAATATAATCGCTTTTTTCTTTCTCCACAAAAGTTCCTGAAATTTCATTTTTGAACCTTTACATTCATATTATTTTTTAATTCATATGCTCCTTGTGTTACAACCAAATCTTTGTCTGTAAGATCGGGTGATGAAACAAGAGCGTAATCTTCGTTCTTTAAAATAACATTTACAACATGTTTTTTGGCTACGCCATTTTTTACCGTATATATAACATAATGACCATCTTCATACAACAAAGCAGATTTTGGCACACCAAGGCCTGTCTTTGTAAGAATCGGAATATTGACTTCAACATAACTATTTAAAATTAAATCTTTCTTTGTATCAGGTAAAATGTAAATATTGATTAAGTGGGTTGCAGGATCAATAATATTTGATATTGAAATGATTTTACCTGTAATTTTTCTATTATAATCAATTAATGAAATTGTAGCTGGCAAATCTGGCTTTAAAAAATTAACATCTTCTGGCTCAACACCGCACTTTATTGCAATATTCTTAACATCTGCTATCGATAAAATTGGACTGCCAGATGCCACACTAGAGCCCTGCGTATAATTGATTTTGGTAACAACACCATCTATACTGGAGTAAACTTTATCTATATAAGTTTTTTTTAAATTATCATAAATTATCCTAGCCTGATTTAATGCATTTTGGGCATTTAAAATATCCTGCTTGCTTACAAGATGGAGCTTAAATTTTTCCTGTACAATTTTTAAATTTTCTCTTGCCGAATTTAGTGAGTTTTCTGCCTGCATTAATTGAGACTGAACAGTTGGAGAAGGTATTACACTAAAAAGCAATTGACCTTTTACAACATTTTGACCATCAACCACATATAGCTTGTTAATGGTAGCATCAAAATTTAAAGAAACGGTGTTGGCAGTGCCAGGTTTTGATTCAACAATTCCATAAGCTACTATATATTTTGACATTGTTTTAACTTTAATGGGTGCCACATTTACTGTAGCAATGAGAGTTCTATTGGACAGGTTATCTTGGGTTGATTTATTTTTATTGAATAAATATGCTACAATAAAAATAATTATAATTGCAAAACCTACAATTGCCAACACAACTCTTTTCATTCCTCACCTACCTAAATTTTTTTTCCTGATGCAATTTCCAAAGCTATACGCATACTGTATAAAGATTTTTCTAAATTTAATATGTTAATCTTTTTATCAATTACATCATTTGAATTTTTATAAAATTCGATTATGCTTATATAACCATTTTTATACGCTTGTTCATAATTAGTTAAAAGTTTTGAGCTCTCTTTGTAATCTGCATTTAAAATTGCAAGTTGGCTTTGAATATTTTTTATATCAGATACGAGCCTTTTTATATCAAACCTTGCTGATATAATCCTAAATACATATTCATCATACATCTTTTTTCTTGTTGCTTCCTGTAAATTTATCTGTGCTTTGTTAGTATTAAATATTGGAAAATCTATGGAAATACCAAAACCCAATGTTTGTACATTCGACGTATCACGACTAAAAGGAAAATTTATAGAAATTTTTGGAAATTGCTGGGCAAAAGCAAGGCGTGTTTTTTCTTCCTGGGACTGATATGCTAGCTTATATGCAACTATATCTACCCGATTTGTTACATTACTATATAAATCTTCAAGATCCGGTAAATCAAAATTATTGTTAGGCACAAAATTAATTTTTAATTTTGCACTTAAAGGAATGCCCAGTATATTATTTAAACTATCATTTTCTTTTTCTAAAATGGTTTTAGTATCCAGATATTGAATTTTTGATTTTTCGTACTCATTTTTTGCTAATTGCAAATCACTTAATAAAACAAGATGTTTATTGTAGGCTACCTTTACAGTATCGTAAATTTTCTTATAAAGGTTTAATTTATCTGATAGCTCTTTCAATACTTGTTCTAAATAATATATGTTTGCTACCTTTATTTTTGAATCCTGCATAATTTGGTATGCATTGAAATTATAACCTAATTTTTTTGACTCGTATTCAAGTAAAGCACTTTTTACTTTTAAATTATGTGAAAATATCCAATCAATTGGATAAGAAAATCCAATTGAATATCCATTGTATGTATTGGCAATATTTCCAGCTACAGGAAAACTCGTATCAAATGAAATGCTCGGATTTGGTATTGTTTTTGAAATACCAATTTGAGCTTCTGCAATTCTTAAATTATCTCTTTCAATTTTTAAAGTTGGGTTAAGAATTATAGCCAGACTTGCAATATCATTTTCATCCAACGACTCATTATTTTCAAGTTTTGTAAAAATAATTTTACCTCTGGGATACTTCATGAGTTCTTTTTTATCAATATGACTTATTTTTTTGTTAATCTGGGAATTATTTATTTCTAGTGGTTTATATACAGCACAAGCTGATACAAAAAAAATTACAGCAAAAAAAACCAAAAAAACACGTTTTAACATACCTACACCACCCTAGTTGATTTTACTTTCTAATTTATTTCACGAATCTTACAAGATTTTAATGGTGGAAAATTATACAAAAAATAGTTCCGCAAGTCAACTTGCTTTTTACCTTTATTTTTGCTTCATGTGCTTTAATGATTGCTTTTACCAAAGAAAGTCCAAGGCCTAAGCCTTGTTTAGATCTACTTTTATCTGCTCTATATAGTCTTTCAAAGATATATGGTAAATCTTTAGCATCTATACCTATGCCTGTATCACGTATAAAAAGGCATATTTTATCATTAATTTCCAATGCTTTAATTGAGATTTTGCCGTTTGGTTTGTTGTATTTTATTGCATTATCCATTAAATTAGATAATGCTTGTCGCAATCTATTAAAATCACCATATATGTATATATTTTCATTACATTTTACGCTTAAGTTTATATTATGTTCTTCAATTACATAATCATATAAATCAATCACATCGTCTATGAGCTTTTTAAGTTGTATCCTTTCAATATTTAACTTTAATGAACCCGTTTCAATTTGTGATATATCTACAATGGCATTTAATAATGTTAATATTTTGTCAGATTCATCAAGACAACTAAGTAATGCATCTTTTGGGTTTAGTTTAGATTGTTCGCTTAGTGCAAGCTCACTGGTAATTTTAATTCTTGTTAGAGGCGTTCTTAGATCGTGGGCTACATTGTCAATTGTTTCTTTTAAAGACTTTACAAGTACTTCAATTTTATCAAGCATTTTATTTATTATAACACTTAAATCGTAAAGTTCATCCTGAGTATTTTCTACTTTTATGCGTTCATTTAATTTACCTGTATTTATAATGTATTGAGCGGTTTGTGTAATACTTTTTATTGGTAAAAGTATTTTTCTTAAAGCAATAAGACCGCCAATTATACCCAAAAGCATTGTAAATAAAATCATACCGAAGAAAATTTCTCTAAATTTTTCAAGCAACTCTTCTGTACTTGCTACATTTTTACCAACAACTATCGTATAGCTTGTAGCTTGGTAAATTTGAAATTTAAATGTTTTATCATCCAAATTAATGGTAAAAAACTTTTTTTTGGATTTAATGTTTTCTATTATTTTATTTCCTAATTCCAACTTTTTAAAATTCTCTGAAACATATAAAGGCTTATTCTTAAACAAAATCTCGATAACAAAATCTTCTTTTTCTTTATGAGAAATATGTTTGTCGATATTTGATAAACCATATTTTTGTATATCAAGCAAAATTTTTTCCATTTCAAGACTAATAGAAGTTGTTTCTTTATCTCTAAGCGTAGCAGAAACTATAAAATATGCCAGCAAAAATAAAAATATAGCATTAGATATGAATATAGCACTATACCACAGTAAAATTTTTACTGAAATTTTAGAAAAAAAATTACTTTTCTTTAAGAACATAGCCTACGCCATGTACAGTATGTATAAGCTTTATATCGAATGGATCATCAATTTTTTTTCTAAGTCTATGAATAAGCACATCAACAACATTTGTCTGTGGATCAAAATCATATCCCCATATGCTTTCTAAAATCATTGTTTTAGTTACTATGCGTCCAGCGTTTCGCATTAAATATTCAAGTAAAGAGTATTCTTTTTTTTGCAATTCTATCTTTTTACCATCTTTTATAACTTCTCTTGTTAGTATATCCAAACTTAAATCTGCATATTGTAAAACCGTTTCCTTAATATTATTAACCCTTCTGTAAATGGCATTAATGCGCGATAAAAGTTCACTAAATACAAAAGGTTTTGTTAAATAGTCATCTGCACCAAGCTCCAAACCTTTTACTTTATCATCGGTGGCATTTTTTGCACTAAGTACAATAATAGGTGTCTTATTTGCTTTTTCTCTGAGTTTTTGTATAAGCTCAAAACCATTTAGTTTAGGTAGCATAATGTCAATAATTGCAATATCATAATTTTCATTCATAAGAAAATAATATGCATCTTCACCATTATCAAAAACCTGAATAACGTAACCCAATTCCTTAAAACCCTTAGCTATAAAGCTACTAATTTTTTCATCGTCTTCAACTAAAACAATTTTCATAGCGTCACCCTCTTATCTTTAGTTTGTTTTGTTTTTATAAAGAATATTAAAAAAAATAATGGTAATGTAAAGTAAATAATTAAGTGAAATACATCTTGATAACCCATAATTGCACTTTGTGCTGACAACAAATTATTCATTAAATCAATTGCTGCGTGGTAACTATCTGCAAAAGAAAATCCGTGTGTCACTAAATATTGCCTTGTGCTATCTAAAAAATTTTGAAAAATAACGCTAGATTGACTAAAATTTTGAACCAAAGCATCTCTATGGAAAACTTCTCTTCGCTGAAGCATCGTTGCAGCAAATGATATACCAATAGAACCCCCGATATTGCGTGCAAAGTTTATTACACCACTTGCATCTCCCATATCTTCTTTTTTTAGAAACTTATAAGCAACTAAATTGATTGGTATAAACATAGCTGGCAACCCAAAACCCATAATAATCCTTGCCCATGCAAAAACATCGAAAGATGCAGTTAAATTAAACTCACTCATTAAATGAAGAGAGTATGCAACAAGCAAAATACCAGCTCCTACAAGTATCTTAACATTAACTTTATTTGACAATTTACCGATAATTGGTGCAATCATCAAGCTTGCAACACCACCTGGTGCAATAACATATCCTGCTTTAAGTGCATCATAGCCCATAAGTGTTTGGACCAATATTGGGAGTAAAGCCAAAGAAGAATATAGCACAAAACCAGTCATAAACATTAAAAAAACACCTATAGAATAATTTACGTCTTTAAACAATTTAAACTTTATTATAGGTTCTTTAGAAAAAGCATTCTTTATGATAAACATAGAGATAAAAAAGAATGCAAACAAAGCCAAAATCACAATTAAATTTGAGTTAAACCAATCTTTATTTTGCCCTTGATCAAGCATTATTTGAAGAGAAGCTATTCCAATAAAAATAAAACTTAAAGCCAAATAATCAATTTTCAACTTAGGATTTGCCCTCGCATAAGGTGGATCTTCTACTAAAATCATAGTTAAAATTGTAGCTAAAATGCCAACTGGAACATTGATATAAAATACCCACCTCCACGAATATTGATCAGTAAGCCAACCACCAATCACAGGACCTAAAATTGGTGCAAAAATTACACCAATTGAAAAAATACTCATAGCCATTCCGCGCTTTTTTTCTGGAAAACTCTCCATCAGGATTGCTTGAGATACAGGCTGCAAACCCCCACCTGCAAAACCCTGAATTGCCCTTGCAACAAGCAAAAAATAAAAATCAAAAGATAAACCACACAATGCAGACGATATTGTAAATAAAACAATACTTCCAATAAAATAGCGCTTCCTGCCAATTTTTTGTGAAAGCCAACCAGTTATGGGCAAAACTATTGCATTTGCTGCTAAATATGAAGTTAAAACCCACGTGGAATCTGTAACAGTAACAGAAAGTGAACCAGCTATATGAGGCAATGCTACATTTGCAACAGATGTGTCAAGCACTTCCATAAATGTGGCTAGCATCACAGTAAGAGCTATAACGTATGGGTTTACTTTCTGTTGTGCCATCTATAGCCCCTTAGTGTTTAACATGCACTGTAACTTCACAGTTTAGACCAACCCTTAGGGGATATTTTTTGTAGTCATATGGGTAGAGCTCTATTCTTACAGGTACCCTCTGGACTATCTTTATGTAGTTTCCAGAAGCATTCTGGGGTGGTAGTAGTGAAAACCTATCACCTGTTCCTGCATCTATGTCTTTTACGTAGCCTTTAAATTCTACACCTGGGTAAGCATCTATGGTTACTGTTGCTTTATCGCCTATTTTTATTCTGTGTATCTGTGTTTCCTTGAAGTTTGCATTAATCCATGCAGGCTTTAGAGGTACTACCATAAGTAGTGTTTGACCTGGCTGAACATACTGACCAACCTCTATGTTTTTTTGAGTTACAATACCATCTACAGGGGCTATTATGTTTGTATGTTTTAGGTTGTTTTGGGCTATGTTTATCTGGTTTTTTAAGCTTTTTAATTGATTTTCATAAGACTTTATCTGTTCTTTTATCTTGGCTACCTGGT